>LKMS01000022.1 GCA_001563965.1 Haloferacaceae archaeon PL-Br10_E2g29
AAGCCGCGGATGGCCGACTCCGCGGGAACGAACTCGGTCCACGGGACGGTCGGCTCATCGTCGGGAATCTCCACTTCGACGAGTTCGATCGGCAGGCCGTCGGGATCAAAAAACGGGAGGACGGTTTCACCGAATCGCTCGATGCGGTCGGCGTAGTCGACGCCGTACTCGTCGAACCGCGCTTCCCAGTAGTCGAGGCTGCCCTCGGGCACGCGAAACGCGGTTCGCGAGACTTGGCCGGTGCCGACTTTTCCTTGGCGCATATTTTCCCAGGGGAAGAACGTCATGCTCGTGCCGGGCGTGCCCTCGGCGTCGGCGAAAAAGAAGTGATACGTCGATGGGTCGTCCTGATTGATCGACCGCTTGACGAGTCGCAGGCCGAGCGTTTCGACCCAGAAATCCATGTTCTGCTGGGGGTCGCCAGCGATGCAGGTGACGTGGTGAATGCCGGGCGTTGGTGGTGTGTCAGTCATTAGTGACTCAACGGGCCGACGCTACTTTACTGTCTGCTAACCCGGACGTTACCAGTCGGGGGGTTTCGCGCCACAACAGCGCTCTTGTGTGTCGGGTGTTGAACGAATGTATGGAGTTCGTCGTTCTCGGCTGGCCCGACGACGAGCCACGGCTCAGACTCGACTACCGGCGGTTTGCCTACGCCGGCAAGTTCGTGACCGGTCGGCTGGGAATCGCCGTTGTCCGAAACCCCGCTGGCGACGACGCCGACTGTGTTGGTGTCGTCGCCAATCACACCGCCAACGCTGCGGTCAACTCACCGCCCACCCCCGCCAGCCACGAACGTTCGTCCGCGTCGCTTTCGGCGTTACCCGACGGCCTCACCGAGGCCGACTTCGCCGACGACATCCTCGCGGCCGTCGGCTTCAACGCCGACCGAACCGAGCGCGAGACGCTCTGGCTCCGATACCTCACCGTCCGGCGCGACTGCCGGGGGTCGGGCCACGAACTCGGCCCGCGACTCGCCGCGTTCATCACGTCGCGAGCGGCCGACCAGGGCTACCGTTGTGCGCGCATCGCCGTCAACAACGTGTTTTCGTACCGCGCGCTCTACAAGGCGGGATTCGCCTACACCGGCCGCCAGACCGGCGTGGCCGAACTCGTCCTCGAACGGCCAACGACCCACCTGGCGGCCGTGTCGTCGTCGCGGTACCGACGTGGGGTGTCGATATTCGCCGAGCGCGACGAGTTGTCGACTGCCGAACGGGCGTATCTCGATTCCGCTCGCGTGGCCGACCCGCCGGCGGTGTGTGTAGCGGTCGATTGCGACAACGCTGACTGGTCACGCGAAAACACCGGCGAGTCGTCGACGGAGTGACCGACTCGCCGCCGCGGCCAACGCGTGGGTTTCAAACCCGCCGCCCTCGTTCGACCCGTATGGGAAATGCGGATCTTCGCTCGCTGGCGGCACTCTCGGAGTGCCCGTTCGAGAACATCGAAGGGAGCACCGTCGCCGTCGACGCACACAACTGGCTCTACCGCTATCTGACGACGACGGTCAAATGGACCGACGACGCGGTGTACACCACGGCTGACGGCACCGAAGTCGCCAACCTCGTCGGCGTGATTCAGGGGCTTCCGAAGTTCTTCGAACACGGGTTGACCCCGATTTTCGTTTTCGATGGCGGCGTCACCGAACTCAAAGACGACGAGGTGGAAAAACGCCGCGAGCAACGCAAAAAGGCCGAAAAACGGTTGGAAGAAGCCGAGAACGCGGGCAACGCGCTCGAAGCCGCTCGGCTTTCGGCGCGAACCGTTCGACTCACCGAGACGATCCAGGAGACGACGCGCGAACTGCTCGACCTGCTTGATGTTCCGTACATCGACGCTCCTGCCGAGGGCGAAGCCCAGGCGTCCTACATGAACCGGGTTGGCGACGTCGATTTCGTCGGCAGCGAGGACTACGATACGCTGTTGTTCGGCGCGCCGCGAACCCTGCGGGGACTGACGAGCAAGGGCCACCCCGAACTGATGGAGTTGGAGCCCACGTTGACAACCCACGACCTCACTTACGAGCAACTGGTCGACGTGGCGTTGCTCTGTGGCACGGATTTCAACGAGGGCATCCGCGGCATCGGCCCGAAAACCGGTGTCAAACTAATCAAAAAACACGGCGACCTCTTCGGCGTGCTCGAAGCCCGCGATGAACACATCCCGTTTGCCGACCGGATTCGCGAGCTGTTTTTCAATCCGCCGGTGACCACGGAGTACACCGTTGGCGGCTCGATCACCCCCGACCTTGTGGCCGCCCGCGCGTACGTAATCGAGGAGTGGGAGGTCGACGAGAGTGAGGTCGACCGCGGCTTCGAGCGAATCGAGCAGTCCGTCGTCCAGACCGGGCTCGATCGCTGGAGCTAATCGGGAATCTGTGTCGACGCCGACTGGCTTTTCGAGCGTGATCGGCGTTGGCCGCGGCATCGGTTGGCCGTGGCGTCACCACCGCCGGCTGCGGTCACCACACCCGAGACGACTAAACCGCCGGCGGCCGAACAGCGAGTATGAGCGATGAGCCTGGGGTGACTCTCACCGTCCGGAGCGCCGAAAAGCGCGATGCGGGCCGGGGAATCGCCCGCCTTCCACAGCAAGCAATGCGCGAACTCAGCGTGCTGAGCGGCGACACCGTCGTGATCGAGGGACGCGACACCACCGTCGCCAAAGTGTGGCCCGGCGGCCACTCGGTCGACTCCGGGTCGGTTCTCGTCGACGCCGATACCCGCACCAACGCGGGCGTCAAAGTCGGCGAACGCGTCCGGGTGACGAAGGAGTCGGTCGCCGACGCCCGCCGCGTTGGCCTGATCGCGCCCGACGAACTCGCGAGGGTGGATATCGACCACAGCACCGTTGAGGAGGCGGTCAAACGCGGCCTGCAGGATCGCCCCATCCGCGAGGGCGAGGGCGTTCGCATCGAGCGACTTGCGGGCAGCCGGTTCGTCGTCAGCGAGACCGACCCCGAGGGAACGGTTCGCGTTACCGATTCGACCCGGGTAACCGTCCGGCCGATTACGGGCAGCAAGCCGACCGCCAGCGCGGGCGACGATGCTGGAAGTGGCGGCACTGTGAGCGGCCAGAGCCGTCGCGACCGCGCCAGCGACGATGCCGAGAGCGCCGCCGACCGGCTTCGCAAAACGGTCGAGCGCGCGACCGGAACCGACCGCGCCGACCGCGATGACCACCTCGAGCCGCCCGAACGCCCCGAAACCGGCGTCACCTACGAGGACATCGGCGGGCTCGACGAGGAACTCGAACTCGTCCGCGAAATGATCGAACTGCCGCTTTCGGAGCCGGCGGTGTTCACCCGACTCGGCATCGAACCGCCAAAGGGCGTCTTGCTCCACGGCCCACCGGGAACGGGGAAAACGCTGATCGCCAAGGCTGTCGCCAACGAGGTCAACGCGACGTTCAAAACGATTTCGGGTCCCGAAATCATGTCGAAGTACAAAGGTGAGTCCGAAGAACGGCTGCGCGACACGTTCGAGGCGGCCGCCGACAACGCGCCGGCAATCATCTTTTTCGACGAAATCGACTCGATTGCGGGCAAACGCGAGGACGGCGGCGACGTCGAAAACCGCGTGGTGGGGCAGTTGTTGTCGCTGATGGACGGCCTCGACGCCCGCGGCAACGTGATCGTTATCGGCGCGACAAACCGGGTCGACAGCCTCGATGCCGCGCTGCGTCGCGGCGGCCGGTTCGACCGCGAAATCGAGATCGGCGTGCCCGGAGAGGCCGGCCGCCGCGAAGTGCTCGACGTCCACACCCGGCGGATGCCGCTGGCCGACGGCGTCGACATCGACAAACTCGCGAGCAGAACCCACGGCTTCGTCGGCGCGGATCTCGAATCGCTCGCCAAAGAGGCGGCGATGACGGCGCTGCGACGAACCCGAAAGGCCGGCGAAAGCCTCCATTCCATCGCGGTCACCCGTGCGGATTTCGAGGCGGCGATGGCGGCGGTCGAACCGAGCGCCATGCGCGAGTATGTCGCCGAAAAACCGACGACCGGCTTTGAGGATGTCGGCGGACTCGAAACGGCAAAAGAAAAACTCGAACAGGCGGTGATGTGGCCGCTGCAGTACGGCCCGCTGTTCGATGCGGCCGACACGACGCCGCCGACTGGCGTGCTCCTGCACGGGCCGCCGGGCACCGGCAAAACACTGTTGGCGCGAGCGATTGCCGGCGAAAGCGAGGTCAACTTCATTCAGGTGCAAGGTCCCGAACTGCTCGACCGCTACGTCGGCGAGAGCGAGCGCGCCGTCCGCGACGTGTTCGAGCGCGCCCGGCAGTCGGCGCCGGCGATCATCTTTTTCGACGAAATCGACGCGATTGCGGGCGACCGCGACGGCCTCGGAAGCGACTCGGGCGTCGGCGACCGCGTGGTGAGTCAACTGTTGACCGAACTCGACCGGCTCAGCGACAATCCGAACATGGTCGTGCTCGCCGCGACCAACCGCCGCGACAGCCTTGACGACGCGTTGCTCCGGGCGGGTCGGCTCGAACGGCACATCGAGGTGCCAAAACCTGACGAGGACGCACGGCGGGCGATTCTCGCGGTGCACACGCGAAAAAAACCGCTCGCCGACGATATCGATCTTGACGCGATCGCGGAGGCGACCGAGGGCTACTCGGGGGCCGAACTCACCTCGATTTGCCGGGAAGCCGCCCTGCTGGCGATCATGAACGTTGCCGACCAGCACGAAGGACTTGCGGCCAACGACCACGCCGGTGACGTGGTGATCACGGCCGACCAGTTCGAAACCGCGTTGGCGTCGGTGGCGGCGAGTCGGTAGCGGATCAGTGGCGATGCGTCGGCCACCGGGTCGGGAGCGGTGGTTCCAGAGCGGCAGTTCGGGCGGCGTGTCGCAAGCGACGAACCGGTTCTCTCGCCACCGAAACGCGACCCCGGTGGCGTCGTCCGCGACCCAATGATTCAAACGGGTCGGTGTTGATTCAATCACTATGAGTGATGAAGAACCTCTGACCGAGCAGCCACTCACCGATGCCCGCGCCGAACAGCTCAAAACCGCTTGCCGAAGCGCGGTTGGCGACAGCTGCCGGTCGGTCACCTACTTCGATGCAACCAACTATATGCAGGTGTATCTTCGCGGCGACCTCGAACGGGACGCCGACCTCATGTCGTTTATCGGCCACGAATGGCACGACTACAAAACCACGACCGACGCGTACGCCGGCTCGGAGCTTGGCAAATACCGCTACTCGATTCGCGTCTTCGAAAACGGCTTTCTCGTCCGTGTCGGCGTCGACGACAGCGGCGTGTTCGTGACGACTGACGGCCTGAAACTCAAGGATTTCGACTCGCTGATCGCGACCATCTCCGAACTCCTCGAAAGCTGGGACTAGCCAACAGAAGCGGTAAACCCCTTCATCCCCCACACTGCGTCGTGGACACCCGTCTCCGTGAGATCCTGTTGGTGCCGCTAACGGCCGTTCGCTGGTGGCGACGCATGACGACCGCGCCGGCGGCCGAACGGTGGCTGGTGCTGGTCGGCCTGCCCGTCGTGTTGACGCTGAGTTGGCTGTCGGGTCTCGGCGGCTCGCTGGCGTTTCGCCTCGGTGCGGAGTCGTTGTGGGCGAGCGAACGAACGGTGGTCACGGCGTTTACGGCCAACTATGCACACCTCCACGGCCGACACCTGTTCGACAATCTGCTCAATTTCTGGGTGACGCTGTTCGCCATCTACCCGCTCGTCGCCATCGCTGGGTGGGGATCGCAGTTTCGGCGTTCGTTGCTCGTCTACCTTTTTGCCGTTCCGTTCGTCATCGCCGGCGTCTCGCTTGCCGTGCTCGAAACGAATCCGTGGCAGGTTGCGGTCGGCTTTTCGGGCATTGTCGCCGCCCTGTTGGGCTTTCTCCCGGTCGTCGGGGCGACCGCCGCTTGCGCCGAGACCGATGGGGCGGTCAGCCCTGCGTGGGCGATCGTCCCGTTTTTTGCGTCGCTGGGGCTCGTGTTTTCCGGTTCGTCGACAGCAACCGCATCGCCCGGCGGACTGGTCGGCGCTGGCTGGCTCACCGGCGCGGTCGTCGCCGGCGGACTCTGCTGGTGGGCCGACCGGCCACTGCATCTCCGACCGCGTTTCTCCCGGCTGTCCGATGACCACCGGTTGGCGTTTCTCATCGGCATGACCGTCTTCGTCTTCGGCGTTTTCGGCGCGTTCGTTTTCGTTGGCTCCACGACGAACGTCTGGGGGCATCTCGCGGGCTACGTTGCGGGCTTCGTCTTCCCGTATTGTGTTTTTGTCGTGTTTCCCGCACTCGCGACGCGCCTTCGGTAGGTGATCGCGTTCGATCGCAGTCGACAGCGTTCGTCCTGGATTCTCGTCACCCGTCGTCGACTCGGCCCGCAAACACCGCACTGGCCGCGCCCGCAAGCACGTCGATGGCGACCCGAATGTCCGATTCACGGACGTCAAACGTTGGGGTGTGGTGACCGCCCGGATGGTCGGTCCCGACGCCGACGTAGGCGGCGCGTCCGCCCGTTTCGTCGACGCGATTCATGAGGTATGTCGCATCCTCGCTGCCGCCCAGCGTGTCGCGGTCGAACACGCGGTCGACGCCGACAGTGTTCCGCGCCACGTCGGCGACGACGCCCGCGAGCGTCCGATCGCTTCGGGCGCTTGGCGCGTCGCCGAGCAGGTCGACGTCGATCCCGCAGTCGTACATGGTCGCCGCGCCGTCGAGCACGCGTTCGGCGTGTTCCCACATGTACTCCATCAGCGCCGTTGTTTCGCCGCGAACCTCGCCGTCGAGAAACGCCGACTCGGGGACGATGTTGGTCGCGGTACCGCCGCCAACACGGCCGGTGTTCACGCGGGTTGCGCCCGCCGAGTGCCGTGGAATCGCGTAGAGATTCTGGATTGCGGCCGCCATCGATTGCACCGCGTTGTCACCGGCTTCGGGTCGCGCACCGGCGTGTGCCGACTCGCCCGAAAACGCCGCCCGAAACTGCCGAACCGCGAGAAAGCCGTCGATGCCGGCGACGATTTCGCCGGAGGGATGGTCGAGACCGATGTGGGCCGCCAGCAGGGCGTCAACGCCGTCGAGCACGTCGCTTGCGGCGATCGATTTGCCGCCCGCGATGGTTTCTTCTGCGGGCTGGAAAATGAGGACGAACCGGCCCTCGAACTCGCTGTCGAGCAGGCGGTCGAGCACACCCATGCCAATCGTCGCGTGGGCGTCGTGCCCACAGGCGTGCATGTAGCCCTCGTTTGTGGATCGAAAGCCGGCGGCTGCGGGCTGGTGTGTGTCGTCATCGGCTTCACGAATGGGGAGTGCGTCGATGTCGACGCGGAGCGCAACCGTCGGGCCCTCCCCGCGGTCGACGACCGCGACCGCCCCGGTGAATCCCTCGCCGAGTTCGGCGAGAACGTCCTCGGAAGCACCGGCCGCACGGGCCCGTTCGCGCCACTCGGCGAGCGTCTCGCTGTCGGGCACGTTTCGACGCGTGTCGGGAACGTGGATGTCGGGGCCGTAGCGAACCTCGTCGACCGCGCGTGATTCGAGTTCGGCGATGAGTCTGGTGGTGGTGTAGAACTCACACCACGCGGGTTCGGGGTGGCGGTGGAGGTCGCGTCTGAGCGTTTGGTAGGAGTCGGCGAGCGCCTCGTGATCGGTCATACCGGTTCGACGCGCGCCGAGAAAATAAAGCTACGAAGGCGGTGCGTGGTTAGCTCTGGCCTTGGCCGAGCGGTTTGTGTTGTTCGACCTCGATTTCGACGTGAATCGAGTCGGGAAAGTCCATGTGGCCGACTTTGCGGGCGATGTGGTCTGCGCCGTAGATATCGATCCGGCGCTCGTACACCTCGTAACTCCAGGCCGGAAACTCGACACCGGGTTGGAGCGTTCGGTACAGTGGCACGCTGATTCGTTCGGGTGGCGAGGCGTGTGGGCCCTTGCACTGGCCGCCCTTTTTTTCGACGAGCTGTTTGAGCGACGAGACCGTCTCGTCGAGGACGGTCCGGTCACCCGACTGGAAGGTGAGTTTGGTGACGAAGGTCATTGATTGTCGGGTGTGCGGGCGCGAACGGCAAAAGTGCATCTACCGCTGGGTTCGACCGCTCGCTACTTTGTGACCTCGATACTGGGCACGCCATCTGGCGTTTGTGCGTTGGTGTCGCCGGCGACGTTGCTGTCGCGGTCGTGGTCGGCGCCACCGTCGCTGTTGCTGTCGGCGACGACACCACGTCCGCACTCCCACTTCCCGTCGCTGTTGCCGAGACCGTCGCCCTCGCGGGAACTCTGGCTCCGATACCCTCTTAACACGCCGTTACATATCGGTTTACAATGACGGTTGAGGCAACCAGCGCTGGGGCGATCCTCTTCCGCGACACCCGCGGCCGACGGGAGTACTTGCTCCTCAAAAGCCGTCCGGGGGACTGGGAGTTCCCCAAAGGCGGGGTCGAAGGAGAAGAGGAGCTTCAGCAAACGGCGATCAGGGAGGTATCCGAGGAGGCCGGTATCGACGAGTTCCGACTCATCAACGGCTTCCGCGAGGAGTACGACTACGTGTTTCAGGCCAGCGGCAAGACGATCCACAAGACCGTCCACCTGTTTATCGCCCACTCGTTCGAGGCGAGCGCGGAGATTTCGAAAGAACACCGCGACCTACAGTGGCGCGACTACGAGCAGGCGCTCAACACGATCACCCAAGACGGCCCCCGCGAAATTCTCGAAGAGGCCCACGAGTTTCTCGACCGGAAACTCGAAGAAGAGGGTGACTACATTTAGTCGTTACTGAGCCGTGTCCCCTTCGGCCGGTTTTGATTCCGAGTTCAGCTACGAGCTGTGTGTCTGTCGCTGGGCCGAGTTGGCGTGGCCGCCCGGCGAGTCCGTTGGTGACGCCGACAGCACCGCGCTCACGACGCACATCGTCGCCCGCCAACTCGGCACCCAAAAACGGCGCTGGGACACCGTCATCGTCGAGGTCGACCCCGCGGCACTCCGCAACCGCGCCGCCTTCGGCGACGCAGAACTCGACAGCGACCTGCTCCATATCCTCCGCAACGCGCCCGCCGAGTGGGCGTGGTACCGCGAGGCGCTTCCGGAGCCGGACTATCCGTGGCGCTACGTCCGCGAGGCGATCCACCGCGCCGCCGACCGCGACATCCTTCACACCCGCCGCGCCGGCAACCGCATCGAAATCAGGCGAATCGCGCCGTATCCCGACTGGCTCGTCCGCCTTATCGCCATCGAGAACAAACCCGATCTCGACGCGAGTGCCGCCCGGCGACTGGGCGACCAACTCACCCACGACGTGGACGTCGGACTCGCCGACGAGGTCTGGGTTGCGACGAGCCGAACCGGCGAGTTGGTCGAACCGGCGTTGCTCGAAGCGCTCCCCGTTGAAGCGGGCATTCTCACGACAGCGTTCGACGACGGTGTCGACGCCGACAGTGCGCAGGTTGACTGGCACCCGACCGCGTTGACGCCGACGCACGGCGCGGCGCACCGAACCACGCGTCGACTCGAACTCGCCGAACGCGCCTACGGTCGCGGCTGGCGAAACTACCACGAAACGATGCGGCCGGACTGCCGGTACTTCGCGCTTCGCCGACACGGCCGGGCGCTGGTGCCGTGGTGCGGGGCCAAAGAATGCCATCAGTCGGCGTCACTGTGTTCGGGCTCCTGTGTCGACTTTTCGCCCGAACCGCCCGCGTGGCGCATGCGGGGCTGGCCGATCGAGGGTGGGCCGGGAGCCGCGAGCCGCCGGCTGCTCGCCGACCGTGCAAACCGTGAAAACTCCTAACGCTCACTCCTCGATGGTGCTGACGGCGACCGCGTCGCGCTCGACTGCCAGTCGGAACGTCGGCACCGTCCGGTAGATGACCTCGACGACGTTCTTGCGTTTGAGGCTCTGGAGGGCCCGCCGAACCGCTCCAGCTTCGGGATCGATGTCGTAGCGCTCGCGGAGTTTGTTGAGGACGCTCACGACGCTTTCGGATCGCTCGTCGGGGCCGGCAACGACCGCAAACACCTGCGATTCGAGCAGTGGTACGCGGATTTCGCTCGGCGCAACGTCGCTGCCCTCACCCTCGGTCGGCGGCTCGACGCCGGGGTCGACGCCGGTGAGTTCGACGGCCTCGGCGGTCGACCGGATGAGGCTGTTGTCGTCGCGAAAGTAGTACTCCTTGAGGTGTTTTTCGAGATACTGGTGGACCTCGCTGCCGCTGTCGAGGCCCCAGCGCTCTCCGAGTTCCTTGTTTTTCGTTGGCTGGAGTTCGACGATGTCGCCCAGCCGGTCGATTTCCTCGTCAGTGAGGCTCATAGCGCTCTCTTTTCGCCCACCCCATATCGTGGTTCCGGGTTTCGGTTGCCAGCCAAATCGGTTTTATTCGGCTTATCGACAGAAAGGACTACGTCGACTGGGCGCGGACAACCATCATGACCGATCGTGTCAAAATCGCGCGTGTCAAACCCGTGTTACAGGAGATCGAGTACCCCGTTGGCCGACAGGCCGCCGCAGACGCCTTTGATTCGGTGACGCTGACGCTGGCCGATGGCGAGGCCAATCTCGGTGGGCTCATCGCCAAGGCTGGCCGCGATCAGTTCGAGTCGGCTGACGACCTTGCGACCGAACTCAACAATGTCATGCCGATCGAGGCGGTCGGCGAACCCGGCCAGTCCGATGGCGACGCCTGAACGGCGCGTTTCGTCGGGTCGCAATCGCTCGAACCCCGCCGTTTAAGTAACTCACAGGGCGTGGTTTCGCTAATGGAATTTTGTGACGACTGCGGTTCGATGATGAAAACGGAGGGCGACCACTGGCTCTGTGGCTCGTGTGACTTTTCGAAACTCCGCAATCAAAAACAGGAGGCCGCGATGACGACGACACAGGGTCAGCGCGACACGGAAATCATCGACGTCAGCGACGCCGAGGACAACGGGCTACCGACGACGAACGCACGGTGTCCGACCTGCGAAAACGACCGGGCGTACTGGTATATGCAACAGATCCGGTCGGCCGACGAGAGCGAAACGCGGTTTTTCATCTGCACCGACTGCGAGCACAAGTGGCGCGAGGACGACCACTGAGATGACACTCCCGCCGCCAGCGGTGCCGGCCGATCGGCTGGCCGACTGGCGGCAAACCGAACAGCGTGTCGAAGCGGCGTTTTCGACGCCGATTGTCACGGTCACCACGCACACGCACGTGTATGAGGAGGTGGCCGAACGCGACCGAATCCGTGTCGCGTGCGATATCGACCAGCCGTGGCGGTTCTTTTTTGCGAGTCGCCTCCGGCTCGACCCACCCAAACAGCCCTCGCGACTGTTGACCGAACTCGTCACTCGGCGAGCAGCGGCCTCCTTCGAGGAGCGCTTGGAAGCGCGGTCGTTCGAACGAATCAACCGAACGCGCTCCGATGGATCGGGTACGGGTGGACACACCGACCGAACTCGGTTCGATTACCGCGCAATCTGTCGACTCCGCGAGCGCAACGCGACGATCTCGCTGCCGGTGGCGGCCTCGCTCGCGATCTGGGATGCCGGCGGTGATTACCACCTCGCGGGCGGTGGCTATCCCAGCGGTCGGCCCGATAGCGCACCCGACGCCGTTGGCGACGCGCTTGCAACGCATACCAATCCGGCGACCGCTGCAACGACGCTTGATGCGCTTATTGACGCCACGATGGCGGCATCCCGACAGTAAGCCGGACGAGGGTTTCGACGGCGTGATTCGGCGTCCTGAATCACTCGAACGTTCGCGTTCTCGCCGCTCAGCACTCGCCCGCGTCGGTTTCGGTGAGGACTGACAGCCCACCGTCGCGGCCGACGATCACGGTGAGATTGATGCAGTCTTGACGGTCGAATTCGGACAGCGAAGTCCGGCGGAGTTCGTCGTGGTCGAGTCGGGTGATAATCTGAAACGCACCCGGTTCATCGGACCAGTCGGCCTCGATATCGGTTCCCTCGCCGCCGTCAAGTTCGTGGGTCGACCAGTGTTCGACCTCGCTGTCGCGCTGGACGATGACGTCGACGGTGTGGCTCGATGAATCGAGGTTTTCGATCGAAACCGAGCCAAGCGTTGTTCCCGACGATGCTTCGTCGCCGTCTGCATCGATCCCGTCAAGACAGCCGGCGACCGCAGCGACGCTGGCGACGCCGACGCCCGCAACCACTTGTCGTCGTGAGAGTTTCGTCATTGCTGTGTGCAGTTCAAGAACGTATTTAACTGTTCGCGAGACGGACTCGAGAAATTGTCCGTCTCGACGGCTGCCCGAGTCTCATTGGCTCCTCCCGGGGTCATCACGTCTCACTCAACGAACTCGATGCCCGTAATCTCGAAGCGCGCACCGCCAGCCGCTCCCTCGGCCAGTCGAATACTCCAGCCGTGGGCCTCGGCGATTTCCGCGACGATTGCCAGTCCAAACCCGGTTCCCTGTGTCGATGTCGAGTAGCCCGCCTCGAACACCGACTCTCGCTCGTCTGCGGGAACGCCGGGGCCGTCGTCTTCGACGTAGAGACCCGCACCATCCGCCAGCAGTCCAACCCTCATTGTGACGTGCCCGTCAGTGTCGCCATCGGTAGCATCGGTCTCCGTACCGTGTTCGACCGCATTCGCAAACAGGTTTTCAATCAGCTGTTTGAGTCGACCGGGATCCGCCCGAATCCGTGGGGAATCACCGCCGAACGCGACCTGTAGCGAGGCGGAGTCGGTTTCGACGGTCTCCCAACAGCCGTTGATGAGTGTGTCGAGCGCAACGACCTCCGTGTCGGCGACGTGTTTTCCCTCGCGTGCGAGTGCGAGCAGGTCGTCGATCATTGTTCGCATCCGAGTGTGTGCGCGTTCGATCGCTGCCGCGTGCTCGTCGTCACCGGTTTCGCAAAGCAGTTCGAGTCGGCCTTCGGCGACGTTGAGCGGATTGCGAAGGTCGTGCGAGAGAATGCCGGCGAACCGCTCGAGTTGGTTGTTCTGACGGGTGAGTTCGGCTTCGCGCTCGCGGAGCTGTTCGGTTCGTTCGACCTGTGCAAATGCGGCCGCGAGGTTGGCTGCCAGCATCTCGGCCAACAGAATGTCGTGCTCATCGAACGTTTCGGGTTCGGTCGAGGTTGCGATGAGAATCCCGTACTCGCCAATCGGGACGTGGAGTTCGCTTTGGACAACTGAGGCCGAATTGAAAATGTCGGGGTCGTCGTGGACGTCATCAACGGCGAGCGTCTCGCCGGCTTCGTAGACACGCCACGCGATTCCTTCGCCGGGGGAGAATGTCGGTGGTTCGCCCACAATCTCGCGGCCACGTTCCGAGATCGCAACCGGGACCAACCCCGTGTTGGTGGCGTCGGTGAGATGGATTGCATTGGCTTCGAGCCCAATAACTGATCGGGCGGTTTCGACGCCAATCTGGGCGACCGCCTCCCGCGAGTCGGCGTTGATCAGTCGCTGCATCGTTTCATTGAGCGCCTCAAGCTGTTTTTCGCGTCCCACCTGCTCGCTGATGTCGCGAACCGTACAGACGACTTCGCCGCCGGCAGTCGTCGCGAGCGTGTGGTCCTCAACGAACGTACTCCCATCGGCGCGGAGGCCGGTGGTTATGCCATGCCATTTGCCCGCTTTTTCGAGGGTTTTGGTGATTTCGCGCTCGAAAAACGGGAGGTCCTCCTCGCGGTAGAGCAGTTCGTAGTGCTCACCGATCATTTCCTCGGGCTCGTAGCCGTAGAGGTCGGCGTAGGCCTGATTGACGTAGATAAACCGATCCTCGGCGAGAATGCTGATTCCCTCTTGGGCGGTCTCGATGGCATCGAGTTGTCGGCGCTGTTTGCGCTGTGCGCGCATGCTTTCGACCGCGTTGGTGATGCGGTTTGCCAACATCGCGTACTGGCTGATCCCGGTTTCTTTCTGCAGATAGTCGGTGACGCCCGCAAAGATGGCCTCGCTGGCGACATCCTCGCTCCCCCGGCCGGTGAAGAGAATAAACGGCAACAACTCGTCGGTTTCTCGGACCGTTTCGAGAAACTCGAGTCCGTCTTGGCCTGCCATTTCGTAGTCGCTCACGACGCAGTCAATGTGTTCGCGTGCAAGTATGTCGAGCCCTTCGTCGACATCGCTTGTGGTGATGACTCGAAACCGTTCGTCGGTTCGTTCGAGTACGCGTGCGGTTAGCTCTGCGAACGTGGATTCGTCGTCGACGTGGAGCACGGTAATCCGCTCGGGGCGTCTACTCATT
>LKMS01000023.1 GCA_001563965.1 Haloferacaceae archaeon PL-Br10_E2g29
ATCCAATCTATTATCACTAACCCGATTTAGCACTAGTAGTTAAGACGATAATTTGTAACAACGCCGGAAATTGTGGTTGTATATCAGCAGATAAGATCCCTTATCACCAGATGTGGGAGTACATTAAAGTGCGAGGGTGAGAACTGGTTCATATGAGCGAGACAGCCACCGAAGACGACACGAAACGCAAAACGGTTGTCACCTACGTACCTTCACATCAGAAAGCTCGCTGGAAGAATCACGCCGAGGAACTCGACATGAGCCAAGCGGAGTTCGTGAGAACGATGGTCCAAGCCGGTCGAAAGGGATTTGACATTTCTCGCGAACCAACAAATCTAGAGGGTGCTTCTACACCCACAGACCCTGGGGGTAACGACCTCGAAACACGTATCCTCGAAACGCTCGAAAAAGGAGGGGTGAGCTCGTGGGATGAACTCATCTCGACCCTTTCGGCAAATTTCGAGGATCGGCTCGAATCCACACTCGAATCGCTCCAACGTGAAAATGAGATTCGCTATAGTGGACGCGAGGGCGGGTACACGGTGGTGACAGAATGAGCATCGACACGGCCAGCGAGAACCCTGCCGATCCGATCGCATACTTTCTTGAGGACATCACGTTTCACGGCAAAACCGAACGGACACAGAAGGCCTACGGACGTGTTCTGCGCCGATTTGAGGCGTTTCTCGCGGATCCTGGACGGAATCCGGCTGGACGGTCGATATCGCCTGCAGAGGCCACACACCGCGACTGTATGGCGTTTATTCACAGTCTCCGCGGGACGGTTGCCGACAGCACCGTCGCAAGTTACGGCGCGTATCTCCACCGATTTTACGCCTACATGACGCAGGTCGGCATTTTTGAGGCCAACCCGATGGCACTTGTCGTCGAGGAAATGGATGAAAGCATCAATAAGGATCCTGCTCGCCGCGAGATCGACATTCCGCGCATGCGAACGTTCGTTTCGAACATCCAGCATCCACTCGATCGAGCACTGATCGTCTGTCTGTTGAAGACTGGGATGCGTGTTGGCGAACTGTGTAACCTCGATCTGCGAGATATCGCGCTTGATGACCCCGACGTCGTCGGCCACTTTCCGATCCAACAGCGCTCACAACTTGACACCCGACCCGATTCAATCTACGTCGACAACGACCCGGCTCGCGGGCAGATTACCAACGGTGAGCGTCGAACCGCCTCAAACAAACGTAAACGACCCACGGTGATACCAATCGACGACGAGCTCAAATACGAGCTCAAACGGTGGCTGGCGATTCGTCCTGACAGTCCCTCGCCCGCCTCGCCGCTTTTCGTCTACACAACGGGTGAGTGGGGCAAACGGGTGACTCCGAAAGCGGTCAGAAACGTTGTCACCGACCACGCGAAGGCTGCTGGATGGTACGAATCCGGCGGTGATGCTGCCGAAAACGTCACTCCCCACTACTTTCGGCACTTTTTTACCACCCACCTCCGCGATCGGACGGGTGATCGAGGCATCGTCAAATACCTCCGTGGCGACGTTGCCGACGACATCATCGACACCTACACTCACAACTGGGGCGATCAGGTGCGTCAAACCTACGAACAACACATGTATTCGGTCATCGAATAGCGCTGTGTGGCTCTGCCCGGTCTGTGTCACCCCAATTAATTCCGCATGCACCGCAGCAGGAGCGACATATAAATCATATACTGCTATACTGAATAACCAACGCAATTCGAGGAGTTCCGGTTCCGTTTTGGAAATCACGCGAGCTACGACCTGACCCGTGATTCGGCCGTTCCGTAGGGAACACGGTGTTGTGGAGGATAGTGGCCGTCCGCGCATCTCCAGTGTGTCGTCGGTACTATTCTCGCTTTCCAGTGGCTGCATCGGGTTCAACTATCCTTTCCACGCGGTAGAACGGAATCGGACCCTCCCAAAAACAAGTTGAGTTGTACTATTCCAACTCTAGTGGTAAAGTTTATGTGCATTCCATATACACTAGCTATTGGGGTTCGAAGTCAGCACCCCACACATGTAGGGTCGTCCAGCGGCCTGCAGAGTGACAACAATGTACTGCCCGGACTGCGGCCACGATCACACGCGCGTCATCGACACCGAAACCAGCACAGACGGGAGTTCTGTGCGGCGGCGACGCGAGTGCCAACGGTGTTCGTTTCGGTTCACGACGTATGAGCAGCCGGAATGGAACTCACTGCAGATAAAAAAGCGCGACGGACTCATTGAGCCGTTTACTCGCCAAAAGCTCCGGGCCGGCATAAACCGCGCTGTCGAGAAACGGGACGTTTCCGAAACGGCGGTAACACGCGTTGTCGACGATATCGAAGCGACGCTCCAAGCGCGCGATACCCGAATCATTGATTCTGACACCATCGGCGAGCTCGTCTCCGAGCACCTCCGAGAACTCGATCAGATCGCGTACATCCGGTTCGTCTCGGTGTACAAGGCCTTCTCCGAACCCGAAGAGTTCCTCCGGGAACTCGACGCCGTTCTCAACGCGGAACGTGACGACTTCGAACAGACGACCAACACGACGGATAACTCACCAGATACCAAACAGTAATGCACGGCATACGAGCAGACCACAACCGAATGAAACGAACACACAAGCCATGATCGGTCAATCCGACACCGACAGCGAAATCGAACAACGAGGCAACAGTGACATCTTCACTGAGAGGAGAAATCTCAAACCGTACGAGTACAGCGAGTTTCTCGAATACACTGACGCAATTCGGAACAGTTACTGGGTTCATACGGAGTTCAATTTCTCGGGCGATGTCCAGGACTACAAGGTCGACACCACGCCAGTGGAAAAGAGTGTCATCCGAAAGACGATGCTGGCGATCGCCCAAATCGAAGTGCAGGTGAAGACGTTCTGGGCAGACATCTACCAGCAGATGCCGAAAGCGGAAATCGGCAGTGTGGGGATGACCTTCGCAGAGTCCGAAGTTCGACACATGGATGCCTACAGTCATCTCCTTGCTGTCTTGGGAATCGAAGACGACTTCGAGGAACTGACGCACGTTCCCGCGATCAAAGATCGTATCGAGTACCTCGACGACTACTTGGAGGGAGCGAACAGCGACGACAAAGAGGAGTACGTGATGAGCCTGCTTCTGTTCAGCATTTTTATCGAGCACGTCTCGCTGTTCAGTCAGTTCCTCATTATGACGAGCTTCGACAAGTACGAAAAGAAATTCAAAGGCATCTCCAACGCGGTCGAGGCAACCAGCAAAGAAGAGCAGATTCACGGCCTCTTCGGCGTCGAACTCGTCAACACAATCCAAGACGAGAATCCGGAGCTCTTCGGAGAGGATTTCGATGAACGCGTGCAGGAGGCGTGTGAAAATGCGTATGACGCGGAAATGAACATTCTCGACTGGATTTTCAGTGAGGGGCAACTGGTGTTTCTCCCACGAGCGCACATCGATGCGTTCGTCAAAAACCGGTTCAACAGCAGTCTCGAAAACGTCGATGTAGAGCCTGTTTTTGAAACGGATGAAGACCTGGTTGCCGAAACCCGTTGGTTTGACGAGGACATCATGATGACCAAACACAACGATTTCTTCGCCAAACGATCGACGACGTACAACAAAAACACGACGAGTGTCACCGCCGCCGATATGTTCTAACAATGCTAGACACAGAAACACAGTTCCCAAAACAGACCGAAACGCACAGCGACCCATTCTACTGGCTCAACGAAGACAGCCGCGCGTTCCTCCGAAACGGCTACCTCCTCGACGGGGTGGCAGCCGAAGAACGGGTCAGAGAAGTCGCCGAACACGCCGAGGAGATTCTCGGCGAAGACGGGTTTGCAGACAAATTCTACGAGTACATGAGCCGAGGCTATTACAGCCTCGCAAGCCCCGTGTGGTCGAACTTCGGGTTAGACCGCGGGCTCCCCATCAGTTGCTTTGGAAGCTACATCGAAGACAACATGGAGAGCATTCTCTACACACACGCCGAAGTTGGCGAGATGACAAAGCTTGGGGGCGGAACAAGCGGCTACTTCGGTGAGATTCGCCCCCGAGGCTCACCCATTACGAACAACGGGAAGAGTAACGGGAGTTACTCATTTACCGAACTCTTCGACACGGCGATCAACGTGGTTAGTCAAGGAGAAACCCGCCGTGGCCAGTTTGCCGGCTACATAGACATCGAACACGACGACTTAGCGGAGTGGCTCAACATCAAGACCGAGGGAGACCCGGTGCAGGACATCTACTACGGCGTGATCGTCGGCGACGACTGGTTCCAAGCGATGCTCGACGGCGACACGGAGAAGCGAGAGACGTGGGCCAAGATCATCGAAACGCGGATCAACATCGGTGTCCCGTACATCATCTTCCGCGGGAACATGAACGATGGCAAGCCGCAGGTCTACAAAGACAAGGGATACCAAATCAATGCCTCTAATCTCTGTAGCGAGATCGCCCTTCCCGCCGGGCCTGACGAGAGCTTCGTCTGTTGCCTGTCGAGTATGAACGCTCTGCACTACGACGAGTGGAAAGACACCGATGCCGTTGAGACGCTGACTTACTTCCTCGACGCGGTAATGCAGGAGTTCATTGACAGCGCAGCGGGCATCCAGTTCATGGAGCGAGCGGTTCGATTCGCCAAACGACACCGCGCGCTGGGCATCGGCGTGCTCGGCTGGCATAGCTACCTCCAGAGCAACATGATTCCGTTCAACAGCACGGAAGCCATGCAGAAGAACAACGAGCTGTTCAAGACAATTAAAAAACGGAGCTACGAGGCAAGCGAGGAACTTGCCGAGACGTTCGGCGAACCGGAAGTCCTCGAAGGGTACGGTCGGCGGAACACGACCACGATGGCCGTTGCACCAACACAGTCGAGCAGCATTATTCTCGGACAGGTAAGCCCGAGTATTGAGCCGTTGAAATCGAACTACTTTGTCAGAGACGGTGCGAAGCTGAAATCCACCCAAAAGAACCGCTTCCTGCAGGAACTACTCGAACAGAAAGGAAAGAACACAGCCGACGTTTGGGACAGCATCATGCGACATGACGGGAGCGTCCAGCATTTGGACTTCCTCACGCAGAAAGAAAAAGACGTGTTCAAGAAGTTCTCGGAAATTCCCCAGATGGCGGTTATCAAACAGGCCGCCCAACGGCAACAGTACATCGATCAAAGTCAGAGTCTCAATATATCTATTGACCCAGACAACGTGAGTATCAAGGAAATAAACCAACTCTACATCGAGGCGTGGGAGAGTGGTGTCAAAAGCCTCTACTATCAAAAGAGCGTCAACGCTGCCCAGAAGTTCAGCCGTACCACGTTGCAGTGTGCTGCGTGTGAGGGCTGAGGCTCTTTGTCGAAAAATACTATCGTACCCGTTTGGATCAAATAAGGCCGTCCTCCGCTCTCGTCGCTTTCGTTTTGTACTTCGTTCTGTAACGTCCGACACGTGGATACCCACAATCGAATCCGAGTGCGAACTGGTCCCATCGAACAAAAACCGCTCCGACTAACCACCAACACCTATGGGAACCGATCGAGTGATGACTGCTGACCGGATGATGACTGACTGCCGGCTGAGCTGCCGTCGGCTGACTCGGTTCGTCCCCGACGCGAAAACGAACACCGCCGAGCAACCGCTGGCTGTTGGAGGGCTGTCTTCGCCTGCTCGCGGATCTGCTCGATTTTGGTGTAGATTCGCTCGCGTGCGGCCGCGTAGTCGATGACAGGATACGGGTAGTCCTCACCGATTCGGACGCCACACTCGGCTTGTGTCGCCAGCGGTGTTTTTTCGGGCTGATCAAGAAACGTCGGTGGCAACGCGTCGAGTTCGGGCACCCATTGGGTGATGAACGTTCCCTCGGGGTCGTTGTCGCGAACCTGTTTCCGTGGGTTGTAGACGCGCTCCATATTCACGCCGACGACGCCGGCTTGGCTCTGAAACTGCGTGTAGTTGATCGCCGGGTCGGCGTCGATGAGGTGGTAGTAGAACCAGTCCGCGCCCACCCGCCACGGCTGCTGGAGGAGATCACACAGAAACGAGGCACACATCGCGCGCATCCGGAAGTTGAGCCAGCCGGTTTGGGCGAGACAGCGCATCGAGGCATCGACCATCGGAAATCCGGTGTGGCCCGTTTTCCACGAGGTGATCAACGCGGAGTCGTGCGAATCCGCGTGGAATCCTTCGAGCGCTGGATTGACCGCGCGTTTCGTCCAGCCGGGCCAGTCGACGAGTTTTTCGGTGTAGTGGCGATTCCAGTAGAGTCGAGAGACGAACATTTGTGCGGCGTACCTGTCGGTCGGCGCGTCGGTCACGGTTTGATACACCTCGCGAACCGAGAGACAGCCAAATCGGAGGTATGGCGACAGCCGACTCGTTCCCGTTTCGGCCTTACTCGGCGATGAAATACTCGCCGGATACGACGTGAGGTTCGCACAAAATGCTTCCAGTCGCTCAATCGCTGCCTCCCGACCGCCAGTCGGGATCGACGTTTTTGTTGAGTTCACGTCGTAATGGGCGCTCATGTGTGTGGGTGTGATCGACGTCGACAACGCGGGAACGGTGACGGTATCCGGGTTCCACGCGTGTGGCTCGTCGGTGAACCACTGTTCGACACGGTCGCTCCAGCCCTCACGCGAATCGTGGCGTCCACGCGTGAGTCCGCCGCCCGCGACGAACGTGACATCACACTGGTTGGCGGCAGCGGTGTCGCGCTCGTGGCCGTACCGGCTCGTCGGGTCGGCGGTGGCGACGACGTCCCAGCCGTTTGTGGTGAATCGGTCGAGAACTGCAAGCGGGTCGCCGTGGGCGTACGCGAGTGTGTGGCCGTGTTGCTCGTACTGGCGCTCCAGATCGACGAGACACTCGTGGAGAAACGCGATTCGGGCGTCACACGCCAGCCCGTCGGCTCCGTAGAACGCGGGATCAAAAATAAACAACGGGAGCAACGTGTCGCCCCGTTCGGCCGCATACGCGAGCGCGGCGTGGTCGGCAGTCCGGAGATTACGGCGGTGCCAGACGACCGTCCCGTCGGCTGTCGAGGGAACCGTGGCGGGTGTTGGGATGGTCGGGAGTGAGTCGGGTGCGTGCTCGTCCATTGTGCGCCGAGTCGATCGCGGCCGTGTCGGCTACTGTCGGTACGGATTCGATCCATTTGAATAGCCGTTTTGTGCTGAACGTGCTGAAAAGGGTGGAGCGACCGGCGGCGAAGCGTTTACCCCCGGTTCGCTCGTAGCGTGGGTCATGACCCCATCAGTCGAGACACCCATTACCCTGTACCGCCTGCAGGCCTGTCCGTTCTGCGAGCGCGTCGTCCGCAAACTCGCGGCGTATGACATTCCGTACGAATCACGGTTTGTCGAACCCATGCACGCCGATCGCAACGTCGTCAAGCGGGTAAGCGGAGCGCGAACGGTGCCGGCGATCGTCGACGAGAACACGGGCGTCACGATGTCCGAAAGCGCGAACATCGTCGCGTACCTCGAGAAGACCTACGGAGGGGCGAACTGATGGATCTCGACTTCGATGTTGTCGATCTTCCGGCAACCGATCATCCGACTGAAGGTGACAAGGCTCCCGATTTCATCCGGCCACTCGTGAACACCGAGTACTGGGAAGATGCGTCGTTGTCGGCGCTTGCCGCTGACCAGCCGGTGTTGCTCGTGTTCTATCCGATGGATGGCGCGTTTCCGGCGACCTACATCTGGAACGAACTTCGCGACCGCGCGATGGACGACGAGTGCGCGGTGACGATCGTTGGGCTCTCAATTTCCACGCCGTACGAACATGCACAGTTCATCAAGGAGCGTGAGATCGAGTACTCACTGTTCAGTGACCCACAAAACGGGGTTGCCGCGGACTACGACATCGTCAACGACCTGGACGGGATGGCCGGCGTTAGCGAGCCGCGCCCCGCCGTGTTCCTCCTCGATACCGACCGAACCGTGCAGTACGCCTGGGTTGCCGACGAATGGCCGGCATTTCCCGACTACGACGCGGTGAGTGACGCCGTGACGACCCATTGCGACCCGATTGTGTAGCCTAATCGAGGCCACCAATTCACCGGATGGCTGGCGGGCGGTCATGGCGGCGCTCTGTGCGCGCTAGCGGTGATCTCGACCCGTTGTTGTCTCGCCGCGTCGACGACGCTGAAGCCGTGCTCACCAACGAACTCGACGACCGAATCGATGCTTAGGGAGTCACCCGCGGCGTCGAATAAAACAGGGCGTTCAAGCCTCTGGCCACCAAGACAGAACTATGAGTCGTGATGTGGAACCACGGGGGGAACGCTGGCGGCGGGCGTGCGGGGAACCACCTGGGTTGCTGACTGCGAGATCATTCCCAATCGATTGGGAGGGCCAACTGATGGGTGAGCGCAACTGATGGTTGGCTCCAGTCTCACCGACGACGAAAAACAGACGGCAAACACCCGGCTGAAAGTCGGGTTCGTCCTCCTCGTTGCCGGTTCGATGGTGTTGATGACGCTGCAGGCCGACCCTACCTTGGTGGAACTCGGCGTCGTTTTCGCAATCGGTGTCGTCGTCGGCACGGTGTTGCTGTGGTACGTACTCCGCAACCTGACCGAGTACCGCGACTCACTGCGCTAAACAAACTTTTACTGTCTCGGCTTGGCCGACTGTTCCTTCGCATCTTCCGTTAGGGATTGACTCGCCGGAGCCACGCGTCGGGGTCGTCGAGTTCACTGTTCGTCGGCAAGTTGTCGGGATGCTCCCAGACAACACTCGCGGCGGGGAGTCCGCGCTTGTCGGCGACGGCGGTGAAAAACGCCGCCCCGCGTTCGTACTGCCGGCGTTTGAGTCCGAGTCCGAGCAGCCGACGCATGAACTGGACGAATGGGCCACCGCCCTGTCGTCGGGCGTCGAGTTTCGCCCGTAAGTCGGCGTACTCGTCGTCGAACGCGCGATCCATGAGCAGCTCAGCGTAGCCCTCGACGGCGGTCATCGTCGTCGTCAACTCTTCGAAGGCGTCGCGGTCGAGTCGGCCCGCCGAAATGGCGTCGACGCTCTGTTCGAGTTGGGCCTCTAGATGGCCCGGCAGCCACGGAGCCGCGCCGAACTCGGCGGCGTGGGCGACCTCATGGAAGGCGATCCACCGGCGGAACCGCGGGTAGTCGACGACGAGTTCGTCGGCAACCCGGCGAATGTTCGGATGGACGAAGTACAGCGCGTGGGTGTCGCTCTCGGCGAGCAACAACGGATCGTACTGCCCGAGGACGTTACGGCCGAGAAAGCCGAGTGTGAGCGCCATCGTCGCGGTGTTTGCCGCCCGCGAGAGTGACGGGACCAACGAGGGAATCGTTTCGAGCGGTTCGACAACCCGGCTAAAGGTTTCGACGTTGGCGTCGATCCAGTGGTGGCGGTGCTGGATTTCGATGGTGTCGGGTAAGTCGAATGCGACGTTGCCGACCGAGCGGAGTCGGTTTCGCGCGTCGCGAACGTCGTCGCGGTAGCCCGCCTGTTCGGCGTCGGTGAGGGTGAGATCGCCAGCGGGCGTCCCGGCTTTCGCGGCAGAGGCGGCGGCCGACCAGTCGATGATGTCGTCGCCACTGCTGCCGGCGACTGCCCGGGCGCTCCGAAGAATATCCATACCGACCCTCCACGGGCCGTGAGTAAAGAGTTTGTGCGGCCATCCGATTGCCGTCCGTCCTGCATCGCCCGGGGGGTCACCATGACGTATGTCGCTACGCGCGCTGTCCGGGGATACGGCTATCTTTCAGCAGATACCAGCCGAGATAGCCGCCAGCCGCACCGAGGATGCTGAAAAACGCAACCAGAAAGCCGATGCTGAACAGCACCAAGACAAAGGCGGCCGAAAACCCACCCAGACCAGTCACGGAAATCAGCACAACGACAAGGACGATTGGGAGCACCGCAATCAGTCCCGAAAGCGCACCGACCTGTTGGGAGTCAAACTTGTCGCCCGCGCCGAGCCAGGCTGCGACGGCCCCACCGATTACTGGTGAGACCACCGTAAACGACAATCCGAAGGTAACGATCGCCCCGATGAGGGCGTTGAGAGTACGACTATTGGTCATCATCTCCTCCGGAGCGGTTCGCAGATCGGTGTGTAGACATGGCTGGTAACTCGTGGAGAGGGTAATAAATGGTTATGGATCCGTCATTTTGGATTCGGAGAGACAGTTCGGGACGAGTTGCCGATGTGCTGCTCAGTTCTCGTCGTCGAAGCCGACAATCTCGTCGGCGTCGGCCACGCTCAGGACCTTCGTTGTGATAACCGCCAGTACGGCAATGATACCGACAAAAACCAGGAGCGTTCCGAGCGGACGCCCGCTTTCGGAAGAGGTGTCGGTGTCGGATTCGGTCACCTCTTCGGTGGTGTTCGCTGTCGAGCCGCGGAGGGATTTCGGGCCGATCTGAATGTTGCTGTCGGGAACGTTGAGTTCGAGCAGAGTAATGTTACTCATAGAACAGTATACGCGGAACCAGCGTAAAGTGATTGTGGCGTTCGAAGCCTCCGCAGACGGCACAAAACCACGGACGCAGATCAGGTTTCCGAGCGGTCACCTGCCCCAGAAGCGCTAGGTTGATACGGCTGCTATCGGTTTCCAAGGATATGAACGAGTCACAGCGAGCGTTTCTCGAAGAGCTGTTGTCGACGCCGAGTCCGTCAGGGTTTGAAACGGCGGGCCAACGCGTATGGATCGAGTACGTCAGCGAGTTCGCCGACGAGGTAACGACTGACGAGTACGGCAATGCGGTTGCCCGCTACGAGGGTTCCGGGGACGGCCCCAAAATCGCCTTCGCCGGCCATGGCGACGAAATCGGATTCATCGTTCGCGACATCATCGATGACGGTTTTCTGCGGATTGCGCGAATCGGTGGCGCCGACCGAACGGTTTCGCAGGGCCAACACGTCACCATCCACGCCGCCGATGGGCCGGTTCAGGGCGTGATCGGTCAAACCGCAATCCATCTCCGTGAGGTCGGCTCCGAGGAGTACACCGACATCGCGGGCCAGTTCGTCGACATCGGCGCAAAGTCGGTCGAAGCGGCCGAAGAACTCGTCGAAATCGGCGATCCACTCACGTTTTCGACCGAGCTGTTCGAACTGCACGGCAGTCGGCTTTCAGCACGAGGCATGGACAACCGAGTCGGCACGTGGAGTGCGGCTGAAGGACTCCGCGCGGCCGTCGAAGCCGAGGTCGACGCAACCGTGTACGCCGTCAGCACGATCCAAGAAGAAGTCGGCGTGCAAGGAGCAAAGATGGTCGGCTTCGATATCGATCCCGACGTGGCCATCGCGGTCGACGTCACCCACGCGACCGACAATCCCGATGTGCAGGGCAAACACAAGGGTCCGGTGACGCTTGGTGGCGGTCCAGTCGTCTCGCGTGGCAGTGCCAATCATCCCCGTGTTGTTGAACTCGCCCGCGAGGCGGCCGCGAACGCCGACGTCGACATCCAACTACAGGCGACCGGGATTCGAACGGGAACCGATGCCGACGCGTTTTACACCAGCCGAAGCGGCGTTCCGTCGCTCAACCTCGGGATTCCGAATCGGTACATGCACACGCCAGTGGAAGTCATCGACACCGACGACCTCGACGCGGTGGCGACGCTGCTCGGTTCGATTGCGGAGGGTGCAGGCGATATCGACTCGTTTGCGGTTGACCTGTGAGCACAAGTGAACACGATCACATAGCAATCGCCAGGACTGTGTCACGCTCCCGCGTGGTGACGGGCAAAGAATAACCGTTAAAAGCCGAGAGCGGCTTTCTGTGCGTATGGCTGGAACTATCGAAGTACTCGTCCCCGGCGGCAAGGCCAACCCCGGCCCACCGCTCGGTCCGGAGCTCGGGCCGACCCCCGTGGACGTACAGGCTGTTGTACAGCAGATCAACGACGAGACCGCCGCATTCGACGGCATGGAAGTCCCAATCACCGTCGAATACGAGGATGACGGCTCTTTCAGCATTGACGTCGGTGTCCCACCAACGTCGGAGCTGATCAAGGACGAAGTCGGCTTCTCGTCTGGAAGCGGTGAGCCCCACGAGAACTTTGTCGCCGACATGTCGGTCGAACAGGTTAAAAAAGTCGCCGAACAGAAATCGTCGGACCTGCTCTCATACGACATCAAAAACGCCGCCAAGGAAGTCAGCGGAACCTGTATGACACTCGGCGTCACCATTGAGGGCGAGGACGCTCGAACGTTCAAAAAACGTGTTGACGCCGGCGAGTACGACGACATCCTCGGCGACGAACTGACGGTCTAATCGGTACTGACTCGACCCCAAATCGGTTGCGATGTTTTTTGTTCGGGGTGGTGTTCGAACTGTAACTACCGAGGAGAGCCATAACTAGTTGCATCGTAGACGACCAGTCTTCAGAATCAGTCAGCCGCAGGGTTAGTCGTCGGCGAGTCGAACTGCCGGTGGCTCATCCTCGGAGAGTTCGATCACGCCATCAAACAGCTGTGTCAACGTGTTCATTGTCTGGTTGTCGTGTGATGTCGAATCAATACAGAAAACACCCAGCCCGTCGACACTTTGAATCCGGCCGGTGAAAACGTGCAGAAAGCGGAACACCGTCTGGAGATCAGCGTACATGAGCAACGTCGACAACGAGTGAACCATGATCCGGTTCTTTTCGATTCCCTGATCACGGTGGAACGTCTGGAGGAACTCCGAGAGTTTAATTCCGATTCCGGTCATATCTGTCGGCGAAGACGCATACTTTACACGGTTGTCCGCGCGAGCCTCGTCGAGCCCTTGTTGCCTGGTGACACAGTCGACGACCGCAACCGGACGGCCCTCGTAGGGAGTTCGCTTCTCGAAATCTCTGAGAATGCGTGTCGCACTGTCTTTTGTCGTGACAATGATCGCACTCTCGCCGTCTTCGACGCCAGCGGCAAGAATATCAAGCGCGAGTGATTTCTTGCCGGTCAGTGGCGAACCTTTGATGAGGATGTTGGTTCCAGCAAGCACCTCCGTCTCAAGATCCGCATCGAGATCATACATTAGGGCGCCTCCAGCCGTGACTGTGTTGTGTCATTTATATAATATGTGTTCGTGTGTGACACTCGGGAACTCATCGGTTAAATTAAGTATACTGGGTGGGTGTATATTCTTTTTGATTGTGTTACTATGGGCCGTGTGACGTCTGTGTTCAAGCAACCAAACTGACTGTTCGACCAATAATAAATGCACCGCAAGCCAACAGCATTCCACGCTTAATCCATCGCTGACTCGTCGTCGGTTCACGAAAGCCCCACAGCGTCGCTCCGAGCATAATTGCGTTGGCTGGAATAACCACGCTGAGATAGCTGACACCGAATGTACCATCGAGATACGGGACGCTACTGGCAGCGACAGCCATGAGCATCACGACAACCCCAATCCACACGGCAAGATGCTCGCCACCCACAATCGGGAGTGTCCGAAGGCCCGCAGCGCGGTCACCATCGATATCTTCAACGTCTTTGATTATTTCCCGCGTGAGTGTGGCGACCGCGGCAAGCACGAACAGCGCAGTCGCCCCACGCAGGTCGCCAACGGCGGCCGCACCGAACAGAAATGCGCTTCCGGTCAGATACCCAACGAGAACGTTTCCCACGCCCGGCAATCCCTTGAACAGCTCCGTGTACGCGATGAGCGCGACGAGGTTGAACACCGCAATTGCGATCGCAACCAAAGGCAGCGTCAAGGCCGCAATTGTGGCGATAACGAACAGGATGATGCTCAGTCGGAGCGCCCCCTGTGGGGAGATCGCCTCACGAGGAATTGGTCGATTCGGCTGATTGACCGCGTCGATTTCGCGGTCGAAGTAGTCGTTGATTGCGTTGCCGCCGCCGGTTGCAGCAACCGTCGCAGCGACCGCGGCGACGACTTCAACTGGCGCGTTGAGCACGCCGCCGGCAACAAATGCCCCGGTAAACGTGAGTACACCGGCAGCAATCGCGTTTCCTGGCCGAGTGAGTTCAAGCCAGACGCCAAGTCGGGAGACGAGCCGAGACATACGTTTCCGGTCGGCCGCAG
>LKMS01000024.1 GCA_001563965.1 Haloferacaceae archaeon PL-Br10_E2g29
CTCGACCGCGGTCAGGAGGCCCAGCGCGACCGCGTCACGACCGCCAGAAGCGTCGTGGTCGAAATCGACGATGACGATGCCCCAATCGAGGTGAACACCAACGCCCAGTCGCTTGGAACGCTTGATGAGAATGAGCCACGTGAGGCGAATTTCGCCATCGAGGTGCCTAACGACGCCGAACCAGGCGTCTACGAAATCGATGTCGAACTCAGTTACGACTACACCAGCCGCGTGATCAGCCAACCCGGCATTGTCAACGACCAACGCCAGCGCTCGCGAACGGTCACGAAAACCGTCGAGATCGAAATCGACGACAGCGCACGGTTCCGTGTAACCGACGTTGACAGTACGCTCCGCGTCGGTGAGGAAGGCGAGATCACCGGTAACCTCACCAATGTCGGCGGCGAGGACGCGACCAACGCACAGGTCGACTTCGTCCCCGAGAGCGAGAACATCATCGCACTCGAAACCGACGTTGCCGTCGGCGACGTCCCCGCTGGCGAGTCACGCGAGTTCTCGATTCCCGTCGAGGTCGGCTCGGAAGCCCGGTCGGTCGAAAAACGGTTTGACCTGCCGGTGACGTTCCGCGATGAGAACGGTATCCGTGCGGCCGACGACGACCCCGAGTTCCTCGTTGACATCGCAGAGAAACGCGACGAGTTCACCATCGAGGCGGTGAACCGCTCGATTACAGCGGGTTCGACCCAGGCGCTGACGTTCGAGGTGACAAACAACCGTGACGAAGCGGTCACCGATGTCGAAGCGAAACTGTTCACCAACGATCCGCTCGACAGCGACGATGACGAAGCGTTCATCGAATCGCTCGAACCCGGTGAGTCCGAAACCGTCGTCTTCGGGCTGAGCGCCGAAAGCGGCGCGACCGCGAAAACCTACCCCGTCTCGGTCGACTTCCGCTATGACGACGAACGCGGCCGCAGCAAGCTCTCGGAGAGCTACCGGGTCGCCATCGATGTCACCGAGGCCGACGACGGCGGGCTGCCAACGATTCCGCTGCTGATCGGCCTCGTCATCGCCGGTGCGGCCGCCGTCTTCCTGTGGCGTCGTCGACAAAACGGTGATGGCGAGTTGCTTCGGAGCGACTAGATGGCCCGCGGCGGGATCGATCTCGAACCGTCTCTCGACGTCCTCAACAGCGTCATCCTCAAGCGGCCAGTCGCGGTTATTCTGGCCTTTCTGCTGGTGACCGCGTTGTTTAGCGGCGGCGTCGGCATGATCACCGGCGAGGAAGACGAAACCGAAGCGTTTACTGACGACATCGAGGCGCTCGACGCCTTCGAACGCATCAACGACGAGTTTCAGTCGCCGTTTAGTCGTTCGACCGCCCAGACCTCACTGATACACAGCGGTAGTGACGTGCTGACTCGCGAAGAGCTCGTCCGCAATCTCAGGATACTCGAACAGGCGGACGAACGCGCGGAACTCCGGGTTGATTCGGCAACCGGGCCCGCCGTGATCATCGCCCAAACAATCGATCCAAGCGCCGAGCGCCCCGAAAGCCAGCGACGGGCGGTCGAACGTGCGAGCGACACCGAAATCCGCTCGGCCATCAGGGAGAACAGCGACAATCCCGCCTTTACCCAGACGCTCTCCGATGATTTCAACGCTGAGTCCGCAAGCGCGAGTGCGTCGATCACGCCGATCACCCATACGTTCCCGCCCGAAGGCGATGACGCCGAGGAGGTCCAACAGGGCATTCAGTCGCTCGCCGACCGCTCATCGGGCGAGTTCCGTGTGCTCGGTGAGGGGCTCACCAACGCCGAAACACAGAACGTCACCGGCGACTCGCTGACCATCGTCATGCCGGTCGTGATCGGGCTCATCCTGTTGTTCCTGATTATCGCCTACCGCGATCCGTTCGATCTCATGTTGGGGCTGATTGCACTGTTGATGACGCTCATCTGGACGTTCGGCTTCCTCGGCTACACGGGCATTCCGTTCGACCAGCAGATGATCGCGGTGCCGATTTTGTTGCTCGCGGTCGGCATCGACTTCGGCATTCATATCGTCAACCGGTATCGCGAGGAACGCGCAAAGGGCTACGACGCGCTGCAGTCGATGACGAACGCCAACAGCCAGTTGGCGGTTGCCTTTGCGATCGTCACGGTGACGACGATTTTCGGCTTTGGGGCCAACCTGACGAGTGACCTGACGCCAACGCGAAACTTCGGGCTGGTCGCCAGCGCCGGCATCTTCTTTACGTTCCTTATTTTCGGCGTGTTCCTGCCCGCCGCGAAGATTTTCACCGACAACCAACGTGAGCGGTTCGGCGTGCGGTCGTTCGGCACGAAGCCGTTGGCGACGAAAACCTCGATTCTCGGGCGCCTCCTCCCCAAATCGGTCACCATCTCGAAACGCGCGCCCGTGTTGGTCGTGCTGCTGATTCTCGTCGTCTCGGCGGGCGCGGTCGGCTACGGCCAAGGCGTCGACCGCACGTTCGACGAACAGGACTTCCTGCCGCCAGAAGAGATTCCGGCGTACATCGAGGGGCTGCCGGAACCGTTCGCGCCGAGTCAGTACACCGTCACCGAGACCCTCAACTTCGTCGAAGACACCTTCGATGCCAGCCAGGATGATCAGGTAACGATGTACATACAGGGGCCCTTTGAGCGTGAGGACTCGCTCGAATCGGTCCACCGAACCACCGAGGATCCCCCTGATACGTACGTCCAGACCGACGGCCGCGCGTCGACAACGAGCATCATCACGGTCATCGACGACCACGCCGAGCGCGACCCCGAGTTCGCCGCGCTCGTCGAGCGAAACGACCGTAGCGGCAACGGCGTTCCCGACCGAAACCTCGACCGGATCTACGACGAACTGCTGGCCTCGGCGGCCGGCCCACAGGCCGAACGGTATCTAACCGACGACCGCCGGGCCATCCGCGTCGAGTTCGACGTCGACGCCGACGCGACTCAAGAAGAGATAACCGCAGATTCGCGTGAGTACGCCGATGACTTCCGGTACGCCGCAACCGCGACGGGCTTCATCATCGTCTTCGAGTCGGTCACCGAGATCATCTTTGATTCGGCCATCGAGAGCCTCGCGTTGGCAGCCGTGTTGTCGGCGGTGTTTCTCATCCTCGTCTACTGGATGCTCGCCCGCCGGCCGCTTTTGGGACTCGTCAACGTCTTTCCCATTCTCGTTGCGGTCGCCATTTTGCTCGCCACGATGCGGGCAGTCGGACTCGCGCTGAATGCGATTACGGCGACGATTCTCTCGATTACGATCGGTGTTGGCATCGCCTACTCGGTTCACGTCATCCACCGGTTTATCGACGAGTACACCGACGGAAAAGACGCCGAAGAGAGTCTGATCGTCACGCTGCGGGGGACCGGTGGCGCGCTAACCGGCAGTATGCTGACGACGTCGATCGGAACCGGGTCGTTGGTGCTCTCCATCTCGCCGATTCTGGGTGATTTCGGCCTCCTGCTCGCCGTGAGTGTGTTCTACTCGTATCTCACCGCGGTTTTGGTGTTGCCGGCGACCATCTTCCTCTGGGCGCGCTGGGACAACGGTGCGCGAACGCCGCGCGCGTTGTTGTGGCCCAGTTCGATGTCGTCGTCGACGCCGGCGGCCGGTGAACCCGCGGACGACTAACGGAACAGATCAGAGCCGACGCGCCTGTTTGGCTGCCGTCCGCATCGTCGAAACGCGCTCGCAGGTTTTAACGCCCGTCAGTAAGACGACTGCAGTGACCGCGTTGCCGTCGGGAACGGGGCGATCACCGTGGCGAATCTGGACGCTTTCGGTCTCCTCGGTGAGCCACCCCCTGGCGTGCGACACCGCCTGCCGGTTGAGCCACGCCGGCGGGCCGCCGATAACCAGTAGTCCACGACTCGCCGAGCTGCGCTCGATGTCGGCGGTGAGTTTCCCCCGAACCGCCCGCCGAACCGTTGTTTCGACCGCCTTGATTGCGGCGGTGTTCTCGACAGGTTCCGTTTTCCCGAAGAGCCCCAAGCCGAACCGCGATTTCGTGGGGGTGTCGACCGTCTGGCTGGCAGAGCCAATGGTGGCGACGCCACCGGCGTCGAGCGTGTTCATCAGGTCGGCGACGTCGACGACCTGTTGGGCCATTCGGTCGTCGGTGCCGACCTCGCCGGCTCGGAACACGCTCGCCACGCGGGTGGCAAACGCGTCGTTGAGTCGGCGCCGGACGGCGTCGTCACGAACCGATTCGCCGGACTGTAGCCACAGCGAGTTGTCAAACAGGATCACCGAGTCGGTCGCGACGGTCAGTTCTTCGAGCGCGAGACCCGCGTTGACCGCCCACGATGGCGGGGTGGTGGCGGTGAGCCAGTCGGGATCTGCGTTATTCGGATCGGCACCGGCGGATCCGGTCTGGGTTCGATCGCGACCCACGCCGATCCGATCGGCTGTACCACGCGTCTTGCCGGCTGTTTCGGCCGGCAGGATTCCGAGACAGTAGACCGGGAGGTCGTGGACGCGCTGGAGTTCGCTCACCAGCGGCGGCACCGCGGTCGCGCCGGTGGCTCCCGCGAGGCCAACACAGCAAAGCACGCCATCGGCCTGTGTCGACACGGCGTCGGTGAGAACCTGCGAGAGCGCGGTGTGGGCCGACTCGACGGCCGCGGTTCCCTGTTGGCGATCCACATCATCGCCGTCGGTGTCGGTTGTGGCGTCGACAGTGGCGTCGGTCATGGCGACCTCGTCCGAACCGAACTCGTCGGTCGCAAGATCGTCTTCGGAGAGCGTCCCGAGCACCCCGCTGCCGTAGTGATGGCGGTGCGGTTCGGGAATCCACTCGAGCGCCGCAAGCGCCGCAAGGTCGGTGTCGAACGCGACGCTTCCGACAACGAACGGGTCGTCGCCGCGCTCGCTTTCGGCCACCAGTCGGTCGGCGAGCCGCGAGCCCGCCCCACCGAAGCCGCAGACGGTCAGGTGCATACGGTTCGTTCACCGACCGAGTAAAAAACAGTAGTGCCGCTGACGACGCGGCTAGAACGGGAACAACGAGTCGTCGTCGGGGTCGCGCTCGATCAACTCGATTTCGTGGCCGTCTGGATCCCGTGTGAACGCGTAGAGGTCGTTGCAGTCGGCGGGGTCGCGGTAGTCGTCGGCCTCCCGAAGCATGAGCTGATCCCAGTCGTCGTGGAGGTCGTCGACGCGAACACAGAGGTGGCCCCACGCGTCGCCCATCGTGTAGGAGCGCCCGTCGTAGTTGTAGGTGAGTTCGAGCCACATCGCCTCCTGTGGGGCGTCCGCTGGACCCATGAAGTAGTTCGCAAAGGAGGACGCTTCCCACCGCGAGCGGGGCTCGGTGTACTCGAACTTGCGCGTCCAGAAGCCGAGCGCCTCGTCGGCGTCCTCGACACGGATCATCGTGTGGTCGAGACTCCAGAGCGCACCGTAGTCGCGCTGGACGATTTCGACCTCGTGGCCGTCAGGGTCTTTGACGAACGCGTACCGACCGCCACAGGATTCGGGGTCGCGGTAGTCGTCAACGCCCTCGTCCATCAGCTGTTGGTAGTGCGATTCGAGTTCGCCGTCGGGCACGCGTACGGCAACGTGCCCCCACGCGTCGCCCATTTCGTACGTCGAGTCGTCGTGGTTGGCGGTGAGTTCGAGCAGTGCGCCGTCCTCGTGCATTTCTTCGGGCCCGAGATAGACGATGGTGAAGCCATCACCCTCGTAGCGGTCTTTCTCCTCATAGTCGAGATGGGTCTGATACCAGTCGAGCGATTCGTCGAGGTCTTCCACACGCAGCATTACGTGATCGAGGATGCCAGTCATGCAGAATAATGATACACCGCGAGGTCGAAAAGCGTACCGGCACAGACCAACCGCGGCGACAAATCCGTCGGCTTGCTGTTGTTTTTATCGCGTCTCGCGCTCGTCGACGGGATGGCCACGAAGCCGCGGCCAGTACACCCACCAACAGACGACCGCGGTGGCGACGACGCCGACCGGAATCGCGCCCGTTGCACCGCGTTCGACGAGCCCCCACCAGACGAGTCCCGAGCCGACCGCCGACAGCATGAGCAACCCAACCGTCAGCCGAACGTCTTCGCGGTCGACAAATGCGCCACCGGCTGCGCTCGCGACCGCGCCCACGTAGAACGCGAGACTCAACGGCCAGACCTGCAGCGACCACGGAAGCGACGATAGCCCCTGTGTTTGGTCGAGATACGACGGAAAGACCAGCACGTGCCACGGATTCGTGTTGAGCAATCCCCACGACATGACGAACGTGAGGTCGCCCAGTGTACCCAGTGCGACCCACGGCACAAACCCGAGTGCGACAAGCGCGCCGACCGCCGCCGGCGACGAGCGGTTCATGAAGAGGGAACGAGCCGGCGCTGATTGGATGTGTCGGTCGCGCGTGGCGGTGCAACTAGAAGCGGTCGGCACGACTCGCGGCCGTCCAGCTGTCGGATGGTGTCGCCCTCGGCGACCGTCGGGCATGGATGCCAACGCCCGCCAGCCGACCCGCAAACGCCCAGCTTCGACGGGATGCGTCGCTCGCGCTGTCGGCAGCCGCAGCCGCGGCGGCCGCGCGTTCCTGATCGGCGAGATGGGCACCGATGGCGGCAACAATGGCGGCAGTTTCCTCGTCTGTCGCGTTCGCGAGGCCTGACAGCCGGCTGGCGAGCGCGGCAGCGTCGTGATCCGTGTCACTGTCGGCAGTTTGGCTCGACATGGATTAGATCGGGATGTTGCCGTGTTTTTTCGACGGTTTGTCCTCGCGTTTCGACAGCAACATATCGAGGTCGTTGACGAGTCGTTGTCGGGTTTCGCCGGGTTCGATCACGTCGTCGAGAAAGCCCCGGTCGGCCGCTGTGTACGGGTTGGCGAACTCCTGGCGGTACTCCTCGATCAGTTCCTCGCGGTCGGCTTCAGGCGTGTCGCTTTCGGCCAACTCCTCGCGGTAGAGGATGTTGACCGCACCTTTCGGCCCCATCACGGCGATTTCGGCGGTCGGCCACGCGTAGTTCACGTCGCCGCCGATGTGTTTCGACGACATCACGCAGTAGGCCCCGCCGTAGGCCTTCCGCGTGATGACGGTGAGCAACGGAACGGTCGCCTCGGCGTACGCGTACAGGAGTTTTGCGCCGTGACGAATAATGCCGCCGTGTTCTTGGTCGGTTCCGGGCATGAAGCCCGGCACGTCCTCGAAGGTGAGAATCGGGATGTTGAACGCATCGCAGAACCGGACGAATCGCGCGCCCTTCTCGCTCGCCTCGATGTCGAGCGTGCCCGCGTTCACCCGTGGCTGGTTGGCGACGATACCGACCGAGTGGCCGTCAAGCCGGGCAAAGCCGACGACGAGGTTCTTGGCGAACCGTTCGTGGATCTCGAAAAACGAGCTCTCGTCGACGACCGCGTCGATTACGTCGACCGCGTCGTAAGGTTTTTTGGGTGCGTTTGGAACGACAGCCGCGAGTTCGTCGGTGCGGCGGTCGGGGTCGTCCCACGGGTCGAGCCGTGGCGGGTCTTCGACGTTGTTCTGGGGAAGATACGAGAGCAACAGCGCGATTTCGTCGAGCGCCTGTTGCTCGCTGTCGACGGCGAAATGCGCCGCCCCCGACGTGGCCGAGTGGGTGACCGCGCCGCCGAGTTCCTCGAAACTCACCTGCTCGCCGGTGACGGTTTCGACGACATCCGGCCCCGTGATGAACATGTGGCTCGTGTCTTTGATCATGAAAACGAAATCCGTGATCGCCGGCGAGTACACTGCGCCGCCCGCACAGGGGCCCATAATGGCCGAAATCTGCGGAATCACGCCGCTAGCGTCGGTGTTGCGCTGAAAGATCTCGCCGAACCCGCCGAGCGAGCCGACACCTTCCTGAATCCGTGCGCCAGCCGAGTCGTTGAGGCCGACGACGGGTGCGCCGACCTCCATCGCTTTGTCCATCACCTTGCAGATTTTCTCGGCGAACACCTCGCCGAGCGAGCCGCCGAAGACGGTGAAGTCGTGGGCAAACACGAAGACGGTTCGGCCGTTGACCTCGCCGTAGCCGGTGACGACGCCGTCGGTCAGGAGCTGTTGTTCCTCCATCCCGAACGTGTGGTTTCGGTGGGTGCGGAACTGGTCGAACTCGTGAAACGAGCCGTCGTCGAGGAAGTACTCGATCCGTTCGCGAGCGGTGAGTTTGCCTTTGTCGTGTTGTTTGGCAATGCGCTCGTCGCCGCCACCCTGTTCGGCTTCGGCGCGCTTTGCGCGAAGCTCCTCGATCCGGTCGTCCATCGTCATTGCGGACCACCACTCATTGGTCACAGTCGACACCCAGCGACGGCAAAAGGGTTCCGCAATCCGAAAACCGCGATTCGACAGTTGACGAAAATTGCGAGAGGAACATCCGCAGCAACCGAGTCGTCGCCGGCGATCCGCTCACATCTTGTCGCCGCCGAGCCGCTCACATCTTGTCGCCGCCGAGCCGCTCACGCCTCGCCGTAGACGGGCACGGCCGCACCGCTCGTGACGCTCGCGGCATCCGAACAGAGGAACAACATGACGCGGGCGACCTCGGCGGGCGAAACCCACTCGTCGGAAGGCGTCATCATCTCGCGGTTCATCGGGGTATCGAGCACGCTCGGCATGACGCAGTTCGCCCGGACGGTGCCGAGATTTTCTTCGGCGATCGTTTCGGTCAGAATCCGGACGCCGGCCTTCGTCGACCGATAGATGCCGTCGCCGGAACCGCCTTCGAGCCCGGAGCGCGCCGAGACGCTGACGATCGCACCCTCGGTTTCTCCCAGCGCGGGCAACGCGTGTTTCGAGGCCAGAAACATCGTTTTGAGATTGACTGCGAACAACATATCGAACTGGCTCACGTCGGTGTCTTCGATCGGGTCGCCACCGCGCCAGGTACCCGCGATGTTCAACAGATAATCGATTCGACCGTGGTCGGCGACAATGTGGGCCATCGTCTCGCGCACATCGGCCTCGTCGGTGAAATCCCCCTGATAGAACCTGATCGAGTCGCGTGGCTCCAGCAGCGAGTCGTCGCCCTCGATGTCGACGATGTCGCAGGCGGCGACCGTTGCGCCCGCGTCGGCAAACGCGGTGGCGACGGCACTGCCGAGTGCGCCGTTGCTTCCGGTGACGACCGCAACGCGGTCGGTGAAATCGAACTGAGCGGACATAAGGGTAAACTCGGCGGTAGGAGTATAAATCGATGGGCGGCCGGCGAGGAGGGTGTAACGAGTCGCAGTTACGGCGACGCCGGCGGTGAGGAAGGCGACGTCACCGACTACGGCGTCATGACGAGTTTCCCGAAGAAGCTGTCTTCGAGCACGGCTCGTTGGGCCTCGGCTGCCTCCGCAAGGCCGTAGGTTTCGGCAACCTGAATCTCGAGGTCGCCGGCGGCCATGAGCGACGCCAAGCCGGACAACGGCTCGCGGAAATCCGGCGTGTTGAACATGCTCATCATCGTGAGCTGCAGGTCCTTCCCGCGGGCGGCCGACGACTGGCTAAAGCCGACCGCCGGCTCCTTTTCGCCGATGCCGACGACCCGACAGCCCGTTGCGGCGACCGCCGCGTCGAGGTCGAGATACTCGTGCATCCGGTGGTCGAGAACCACGTCGACGCCGTCGTCGCGGGTCGCCCGTGATTCGGCCGCTGAGACGATGGCCTCTGCGAGGTCGTCGCGGCGGTAGTCGAGAGCGGCGTCCGCGCCGAGGTCACGGAGTCGGTCGTGGTGTGTCGGTTTGGCGGTCGTGATGACCTGTGCGCCCGCTGCGGCTGCAAGCTGCACGGCCGCGTGGCCGACGCCGCCCGAACCGCCGTGAATGAGACAGCGATCGCCGACCTGCAAGCCGGCGTGATCGACGAGCGCGCGCCACGCGGTGACCGCGGCAACGCCCGCCCCGCCGGCGGCAACGAGGTCGACGCCGTCAGGAAGGTGAACCAGTCGATCCTCGGGGACGACGGCATACTCGGCGTAGCCGCCGTCGTGATCCTTCCCGATGGCGGTGCCGTACACCGCGTCGCCCTCGCTGAAGCCCTCGACGAACTCGCTCGTTTCGACGACCCGGCCGGCGACGTCGATGCCGGGAATCATCGGGAGCTGGTAGGGTTTGTACGAGCCCTCGCGAAAGTAGGTGTCGACCGGATTGACGCCCGCGCCGACGACCTCGACGAGCACCTCGTGGCCCGTTGGGTCGGGCCGGTCGATGTCGTCAACGGTGAGCACGTCGGTTCCCCCGTGGCTGTGGTATCGGACTGCGCGCATACCCGGATGGACGCACGAGGCAAATAAAAAGCCCCCTGCGGTGAGTCGGCGTTCGGCACGCAGCGAAACGGAGCGAACACAGCGAGAGTCGAACGGATTTTACTCTCGCCCGCTCGATTGCACGCAGTGACCGTCACGCTCGCCTACGAGTCGGGAACCATCGCGATCGAGAGCGACCGCGACAGCGACCCGGCCATCGCGAACCTCCCGGGTGCCGAGTACGACCCACGAAGCAAAACGGCGCGCGCGCCGGCATACCACTACGCCGCCATTCGCGACGTGCTCCGACGAGTCGACGCCGCGGTCGACGACCGCGTGCTCGACAGTGAAGCCGTGTCGCTGTCGACGAGTTACGATCTGCGCGAGTACCAACAGGAGGCTCTCGACGCGTGGCTCACCCACACCCGCCGCGGCGTGCTCGAACTGCCGACCGGCGCGGGCAAAACCGTCATCGCACTCGCCGCGATGGCCGCGGTGTCGACACCGACGCTCGTCGTCGTCCCGACAATCGACCTGCTCGAGCAGTGGCAGCGCGAACTCGAAACCGAGTTCGACTGTCCGATCGGTCGGCTCGGCGGCGGCGAACAGCGGGTCGAACCGGTGACGGTGTCGACGTACGACTCGGCGTACCTGCGCGCCGACGAGTTGGGCGACCGGTTCGGCCTCGTCGTTTTCGATGAAGTTCACCATCTCGGCGCGGACGGCTATCAGGACATCGCCCGCCTGCTGGCCGCCCCAGACCGGCTCGGGCTGACCGCGACGTTCGAGCGCCCCGACGGCGCACACGAGGCAATTCGGGAACTCGTCGGCCCCCGCGTCTACGACATCGCGGTCGACGACCTTGCGGGCGACTTCCTCGCACCGTACGAAATCCGGCGAATCGAGGTCGAACTCACGCCCGCCGAACGGGCCGACTACGACGACGCCCAGGGCACCTTCGTCGAGTACGTTCGACAGTCGAACATCTCGTTTTCCAGCGGCAGCGACTACCTCCAGTTGGTCAAGCGCTCGGGCACCGACCCCCAAGCGCGCGAGGCGCTGCTCGCCAAACAGCGCGCTCGCGAGCTGATGATGAACGCCGAAAACAAGCGCCACCACCTCGCGCGCATTTTGGATCGCCACCGCGAGGACCGAATCATCGTGTTTACCGCTCACACCGAACTCGTCTACCGATTGTCGACCGAGTTCCTGTTGCCGGCGATCACGAACGAAACGGGGGCCAAAGAACGCCGCGAGATTCTCGAACGGTTTCGCGAGGGTACCTACAGCCGCGTTGTCGCCGCCAACGTCCTCGACGAGGGCGTCGACGTGCCCGACGCCAACGTTGCCGTTGTGCTCTCGGGTAGCGGGAGCGAACGCGAGTTCACCCAACGGTTGGGTCGGATTCTCCGGCCGAAAGCGGACGGGGGACGCGCGGTGCTCTACGAACTCGTGAGTACCGAAACCGCCGAAGAGCGGGTTGCCGAGCGGCGGCGGTGACGGAATATCTGCGGTACTGCGTTGTTCTCGGTGGTGAGTTGTTCTTGATACTGCGTTGTCCGGGGCGGTGGAAACGCACCATGACGGCTCGGTTCGTTTTTACTGCTCGCCGCGGAACGTCCATGCGTGCTGACGAAAGACCACCTCCGCGTTTCTCGCCGGGGCAACCGCTACCGCCCCCAGTTCATCGGCGAACCACAGCGCCCGCTCGCGGCCCGGCTCATCGGCACGTATCAGGGCCACGTCGGCGAAACGCGTGGCACGCTCGATGAGGCGGTCGAGGCAATCGAACGCGAGACAGACGACTTCAAACTCGTTCGCGGAGTGAGCGCACTGCTCGACCGCGAGGCCGACTTCGAAACCGACGCACCGTTGCCACCCGAACGCGCCCGCCGTGTCGCGTTCGAGGCCGCCGAACGGGTTGGCGTTGCCAGCGCGGATGAACGTGAGCAGGCTCTCGCGCTTGCTGCGGGCGGACTGGCCGTTGAACCGGCCACGATCGAGCGGTCGCTGTACGCCGACCGCGACTGCAACCAGCGGTTGGTCGCGTTCGACTCGCGATGGAGCCCCGAAACGCTGATCGAGCAGTACAACCTCTCGCTTGCCCAAACCGCGCTGTTCGATGCGACCGAGGTTCGGCTTCGGAGCGACGATCCACGGGCGTTGATTTCGGCGGTCAAGCGGCTGGGGCTGATGTACGAAATTGAACAGCCAGAATCCGACGGTGGGGGTGGCACCACCGGTCAGCGGACGGTCGTCGTCACCGGCCCAGATCGCCTGTTTCGACGAACCCGGCGGTACGGCACCGCTTTCGCCCGCCTGCTGCGAACCGTCGCGGCGACGAGCGAGTGGGAACTGCGGGCGACCGTCGACGATCACAGCACAGAGCGTGAGTTGGTGCTCGGCCCACGCGACATCTCGGTGCCGGGCGTCGAGCCGGTTGCCGAACCGAGCTACGACAGCGGGGTCGAAGCCAACTTCGCCGCTCGGTTCAACGCGCTCGACCTCGACTGGGAGTTGCGCCGCGAGCCCGACCTGCTCGAAACGGGGCCGAGCGTGATGATTCCGGATTTCGCGTTCGACTACCGCTACGGGGAGTTCCGCGTCTACTTCGAGGTGATGGGCTTTTGGACGCCCGAGTACGTCGCAAAGAAACTCGATCAGTTGGCACACGTCGAGGACGTCGAACTCGTCGTCGCCGTGGACGAGTCGTTGGGGGTTGGCGAGGAGATTGCCGCGCGGGATCACCGAGCGATCACCTACACGGGGACGGTTCGACTCAAAGACGTCGTCGACGTGTTGCGTACCTATGAAGCCGACCTCGTTGCCGAGGCGGCCGCTGACCTGCCCAGGAAGATCCAACCCGAGGCCGACGTGACGACGATTGAAGCGGTCGCCGACGCGTACGGCGTATCGGCCGACGCGCTCGCCGACCGAACGTTTCCCGACCACGACCGACTCGGCGGGCTGTTGGTCCGACCCGCGGTAGTGCGAGCCATCGCCGACGACCTCGAACCAGGGATGTCGCTTGCGGAGGCGGAGTCGGTGCTGGATAAATACGAGATCACCGAAACAAGCGCCGTGTTGTCGGCGGTTGGCTACCGCGTCGTGTGGGACGGGCTGTCGGGTGGAACGCTCGAACAGCGGTGACGACACGACAGATTCGGTGGGATGACCTTTTTATCGACCCGCCACGACACTCGGCTATGGTCCTTCGACGACTGCTTGGCGGCAAATGGTCCCGACGGTTCAGCGTGTTCTCGGTCGTCATCACCGCGATCAAAGCGTTTTTCCGGGGGAACAAGCGCGTCGCGCTCTTTCTTTTCGGGCTGGCGCTACTGGCGTACCGTTGGTCGCCGCTCGGACTCGCGGTCACGATCCTCGTCCACCGCTACGGCGACACACTCAGCGACTGGGCGCTCGGCGAAACCGAGGAGC
>LKMS01000025.1 GCA_001563965.1 Haloferacaceae archaeon PL-Br10_E2g29
ATGGCCTTCGGTCACCGCGGCGTCAACCAGCCCGTCATCGACGTCGAAACCAACCAGGTCGTGATGACGACGCAGAACCACGGCTACACCGTCTCGGATCCCGGCGATCTCGCGGTAACCCAGCGCAACGTCAACGACGAAACCGCCGAGGGACTCGCCAGCGACGAACTCGGCATTATCACCCGACAGTACCATCCCGAGGCCAACCCCGGCCCACACGACTCGCTCGGCTTCTTTGACGACGTGTTGGCGTTGGTCTCGGCGTCACACACCGTGACGGCCGACTGACCCGAAAACCGAACCGCCAGCCGTTTACGCCGGCGGTGGTCACCGGTTTGTATGAGCGACGTTCTCGAAAACGACCTTTACACGCGAACGAAAGCCCTGCTCGAACCCGGCGACATCGACCTCGTCGGCGTCATCGTCCACACCGACCTCGCGAGCGACGAGGATCTCGAAATGCACGAACTCACCGTCGACATCAACGAGATTATTGCAGCGCACGCGGGCAAGGGCGAGAGCTACATTTACGCCGGCAACGACGATCCCGAGTTCGCCTCGAACCAGTTTCATGGCCGCACGCTCGACGACGACGCGTTCGTCTGGGAGTGCCAACAACTGCTTCGTGGCGGAACGTTCCACCTCGTGTTTTATTATGAGGCGACCGCCGACCACGACGCGATTGTTGCGGAGCTCGAAGCCGACGGGCTGTCGGTGACTTCGGTTCCGTAATCCGTCCCGCCTCGACGAACCGAATCATTCACCCGGCTGGCCACCGAATGAGGAGTATGGCGGAGGTAAACCTGCGGGAGTTTCTCAGCTCTGATATGCTGTTGTTGGCGCTCGTCTTACTGGCGGGAATCGCTGGCTCGGGCGTTGCCCGGTGGGCGTTCGGCCAGGCGGGCTTTCCCACCGTTGGCGACATTGTCTACGTGATGGGCTACGGCGGGATGGTGGTCGTGCTGTGGTACGGGTGGATTCGGCCGCTCGACATTCGCGGGCCCGGCTAATCGAAGCGGGCAACGAAGAACGGAACTTTAATGCGCGTTTCAGCGTCACCTAACGACAAGCATGCTGTCGTCACTACTCATCGATGGGATTCTCCTCGATTACGACCTTGGGATCGTCCTGCTCGTGGGGTTCATCCTGACAACGCTCGGGGCGCTACCGCTGAAATCCCAACGGCTCATCGGTGTCAACACGATCCTGTTCGGACTGGTTTTCGTGCTCTCGCCGCTCGATACCCTGCCATCGTTTTACCTCTTTTTCGGACTGACGCTCATCATCATCGGCCCGATGGTGTACGTGACGGCCAACGACTGAGTAACGCGCCCGCACGGCTTCGCTATCTTTTTGAGGCAACTCCGATAACCCGGACGCATGATTACCGTTCGAGCGCCGGCGACGAGCGCCAACCTCGGCAGCGGCTTTGACGTGTTTGGGGTCGCCCTCGACCGGCCCGCCGATGTGATTCGCGTCGAGCGCGCCGAACGGACCACGATCGAACTCTCGGGCGTCGGCAGCCAGTACATTCCGACCGATCCCGAAAAAAACACCGTCGGCGCGGTCGTCAAAGCGCTCGACGCACCCGCACGGATTCAGATCGACAAGGGCGTTCGGCCCTCCTCGGGACTCGGCTCATCGGCAGCCAGCGCCGCCGGCGCGGCCGTCGCGCTCAACGCGCTGTACGATCGGGGGCTCAGCCGCAAGGAACTCGTCCCGATCGCCGCCGAGGGCGAGGCGGTCGTCTCGGGGGCGGCCCACGCCGACAACGTTGCGCCCTCAATTCTCGGTGGCTTCACCATCGCAACGGCCGACGGCGTCGAGTCCGTCCGAACCGACATTCCGCTTGTCGCCTGTCTGCCCGAAATCGCCGTCTCGACGCGGGATGCTCGCCGGGTCGTCCCCTCGACCGCCAGCATGAAGCAGGTCGTCGAAACCGTCGGCAACGCCGCGACGCTCGCCGTCGGGATGTGCCGCGGTGATCCCGAACTCGTTGGCCGTGGGATGAGCGATCCGCTCGTGACGCCCGCCCGCGCAAAGCTCATCAACGGCTACGAGGCGGTTCAGACGGCCGCGCGCAACGCGGGCGCAACCGGCGTCACCGTGAGCGGTGCGGGTCCCTCGATGTTGGCGGTCTGTCGCCCCGGTACGCGCCGCGAGGTTGCCACTGCGATGTTGGAGGCGTTCGCCGACGCCGGCGTCGACGCTCGGGCCTACCAGACGCAGGTGAGTTCGGGCGCAACGCTGTTTGACGAGTGAGCAGTTGTGCGTTGATCGTGTCGGCGGCGACTCGGTTACAACGGAACGGTAACTACCAAATCCGCAGACGCGAAGTCGACATCGCCGAACCCGAAACTGCCGCGTCGACACCGCAAAAAAACCGACGTCGCTCCCGCGGACCGCTCAGACGCCGCGGCCTTGAAGCCGCTCTTTTTCGGGAATCGAGTCGTTCGACTGGCCTTTCATGCCGCCGCCGGCGGTCGTCGCGATCTCGGCGAGTCGATCCGGGGCGTCCCAGTTCGAAACGGCCTCGACGATGGCGTTGCCCATGCGTTCGGGATCCTCCGCGCCGAAAATGCCCGAGCCAACGAAGATGCCGTCGCAGTCGTGGTGCATCATCAGCGCGGCGTCGGCGGGCGTCGCGATGCCGCCAGCCGCAAAGTTGACGACGGGAAGGCGGCCCATCTCGGCGGCCTCGTGGACGAGGTCGCGGGGTGCGCCGTGCTCGCGCGCCCACTTTTCGCGTTCGTCGAAATCGAGCCCTTCGAGCGTGCGGATCTGATTCATCATCGTCCGCTGGTGGTAGACCGCCTGGTTGACGTCGCCGGTGCCGGCTTCGCCCTTGGTGCGGATCATCGCCGCGCCCTCGTGGATGCGCCGCAGTGCTTCGGGGAGGTTGCGCGCGCCACAGACGAACGGCGCGGTGAAGTCGCGTTTGTCGATGTGGTACTCGTCGTCAGCGGGCGTGAGCACCTCGCTCTCGTCGATCATGTCGACGCCGAGTGACTGGAGAATCTGGGCTTCGGTGTGGTGGCCGATCCGGGCTTTCCCCATCACCGGAATCGACACCTCGTCGATGATCTCGGTGACGTTTGCGGGATCTGGCATGCGGGCGACGCCGCCGCGCTTGCGGATATCGGCGGGGACGGCTTCGAGTGCCATCACCGCGACCGCACCGCAGTCTTCGGCGATCCGTGCCTGCTCGCGAGTGACGACATCCATGATGACGCCGCCTTTCTGCATCTGTGCAAAGCCCCGTTTGACCAACGACGTCCCGCGTCTGAGCGCCCCAAGATCGGTTGGATCGGACATACATTCGGTAGGGGTCGAACACACTTAACCAATGTTTTTCGCCCATTGTCAGATCGAAATCTGACGAAGCGAATCCGAACAGACGGCGAGTTTCGGCGATCGAGCCGAGTACCAGCGTCGCCCACGACCCGCACGTGCCGGCACAATCGAACCGCGAGCGACGGCCAGTCGGGAGGCGACGACTGCGAGACAGTCACTTGCAAAGATGGAGCGACGAATTAATACAGCCCGGTTCAAAGGGTCAGTTGTGTCACCTCCGTTGCGTTCGTCGCTCCTGCTGTACTCGACGGCGTCCGACTGGGCGCAGACGGTCAGCGACGCGCTCGAAACCGATGGGCGCGTCCGTGTCGCCGTGGAAACCGAACCGGTCGGCGAGCACGGAACCGACGACACCGCGGTTGACGGCGTTCTCATCGACAGCGAGAGCACGTTCGACTGGCTCGACGTGCTCAAACGAGTGAGCGAACAACCACCGAACCGACCCGTGGTGGTGTGTGCGGATGCGCCGAGCGCGTCGGCGGTTCGAACGGCGATTGCGGCGGGTGCAACCGAGTTCATCGAGCGCGACCACCTCGCCACACAGCACGCGGTGGCAACCCACCGGCTGACCCGACTGCTCGAAGAACGGGAGGCGAGCGACGATCGGGCATCCCGAGAAAAACCGACTCGCGGGGGCGACGACGAAGCCAAATCCACCGATCGCGAGATTCGCGGTGTCGACAGCGACCGCGACCACAACGACAATGACGACAACGGCCGCAACAACGACCGCGACGACCTATCGACGTTCATTCAACAGTCGCCGATCGGTTTTATCGAGTGGGACCGCTCGTTTCGAATCGTCCGAGTTAACCGGGCGGCCGAATCCATTCTCGGCGAACCCGAATCGGCACTCCGCGGGCGGTCGTGGCGAGAACTCGTCTCGGACGCCGACCACGAGACCATCGAAACGAAGTTCGAAGCGCTGTGGCAAACCGGTGGCGAGCAACGCGAGACGATCAGATTCAATACCTCCGAGGGCGATGAGGGATTCTGTCGGTGCCACACGCGGGTTATCACCGACGAGGGCGGCGTTGTCGCCGCGTTCAGCAAGTTCGAAGACATCACGAAGCAACGCGAAACCGAGCACCAACTGGCACAGTACGCCAGCACGCTCACCCAATTGCAGCGAACCGCCGAAACGCTCCTCGCGGCCGAAACGCCGGCCGAGGCCGCCGACATCGTTGTCGACAGCCTCACCGAGGTGTTCGAGTTCGACCTCGCTGGCGTCTGGCTCATCACCGACGAGGGCAACACACTCGAACCGGTGGCGATGTCCGAGCCAAGCGACGAACTCATTGCGGAACCGCCCACCTACACCCCCGACGAACCGTCGCTGTCGTGGACTGCCTACACCGAGCAGTCGACCCGACTCGTCGATGACATGCGAGCCGAAACAGACCGACACAATCCAGACACGCCGATTCGAAGCGAACTCATCGTGCCGCTGGGTCGGTACGGCGTGCTCAACATCGGTGCAAAACAGCCCCACGCCTTCAGCAGACAGGACGCCCACCGCCTCGAAAGCTGGGCAAAAACCGTCACGGCGGCGCTGGCGCGAATCGAGCAGTTGGCCACGTTGAAACAGCGCGAAGGCGAACTCGAACGCGAGCGCAACCGCCTTGATGCGTTCACCAGCACGGTCACCCACGACCTCCGCAACCCGCTGACGGTCGCCGCTGGCCGACTCGATTTGCTGGCGGCCGACTGTGACAGCGAGCATATCGGCCCGATCGAACGGTCGCTTACGCGCATGGAGCGGCTCATCGACGAACTCACCGAACTCGCCAGAGAGGGCAACACGGTTGGAGAGACCGAGCGGGTCGACATCGCGAGCATGGCCCGCGAGAGTTGGGAGATGACAGAAACCCGTGGGGCGACCCTTCGCTGTGAGACCGACGCGACCATCGAGGCCGACCGAACCCGGCTGGCCGCCCTGTTCGAGAACCTGTTTCACAACGCCGTCGACCACGGCGAGGCCGACACGATCACCGTGGGGATGCTCGCCGCTGGCGGCGGATTTTTCATCGCTGACGACGGCGTTGGTCTCCCCGAACCCAGCGAGCAGATTTTCGAACGCGGCTACTCAACTCGACCAGGTGGAACGGGCTACGGGCTGTCGATCGTTCGCGAAATAGTCGAGGCCCATGGCTGGGAGATCGAACTCGTCGAAAGCGACGTCGGTGCACGCTTCGAGATTCGCGGGGTCGCGTTCGGTACCAACGCGGAATAACAGGGGTAATCGACGACAGCCAGCTAGTCAGCCCGCCATTTCTTTCGTCAGTCAGCCAGTCAACCAGTCAGTCAGCCGCGGCGATAAGCGGGACACAAAACGCATCGCCGAATGGATGGCGGTACGACACCGATGCCGCGTCGTAGACGGCAGCCGGAATGCCAATGTCGGCGAGCGACAACCGTTCGGGGTCGGTTGCGTAGGTGGTAAGACCAGTTTTTGGGAGCGCAAGCGTCAGAATGTGTGCCGGGTCGACCGCAACACCGGGCGCTCGACCGGTGGTCGCGTCGACACCCGAGGGAACGTCCAATGAGACGGTTGGCGCGTCGTGCTCGTCGAGTGTCTCGATGAGTTCCGTGTCGGCCGCGCGGGGCGACCCATCGAGGCCGTAGCCGATGAGCCCATCGACGAAGCAATCGGTTTCCGGTGAGAGCGTCGGCGTCGCCGATGCTGCCGAGTGTGACGACGGAGCCGATTCGGCAGATTCGGTCGATGACGGGGCGACAAACTGAATCGGGGCGCCCATGTGCTCGAGCAACCGGAGTTGGCGTGCCGGCGCACCCGAAAAGGCATCGCGTGGGCGGCTACAGACAATTCGATCCAACCGGTCGCGGGTGGCGAGATGTCGCGCACACGCCAGCGCGCCGCCGCCGTTGCCACCGCGGCCGGCGAACACCGTGACCCGCTCAGCGTCGGTGTTGAGGACGACCGCCGCGAGCGTTCGCCCGGCGTGTTCCATCATCTGGCGCACCGAGAGATCGAACGCTTCGACGGCAACGCGGTCGACCTCGCGCATCTCGTCGGTCGTGACCGCCGGAACCGGGTCGCCATCGGCGGTGCGAAAGCGCGGTGATTGCATACACCTGCGCAAGATGCGATGAACCAAAACCGTGTTGCCGCACGCGGTCGGCAAGCGGGTGAGCGAAGACGTGGTGCGCAACGGTCGGTTAGCCGAAGTGCCAGCGGGTGACGAGCGCAACAACGAACACGGTTGCAGCCGTTACCAACGCGCTCACGAGCGTGCCGCGTGGCGTTGCAGCGCCGACAACCGCAGTCGTCGTGCCCGCGGCTCCGCCGGCAGCCGTTGCGCCACCAACGATGGCGGCGAGTCCGATACAGCAGAAGCTGAGTAGTCCAATAATCGACAGGGCGCCGAGAAATGAGGATTCGCGCTCCGCATCGGCGTCGTCGTCGCTCACGGTACGTAGTGACAGACCTCGTTCTTCCCCGACTCACAGAGCCGTTCAAGCGTGTTGCATGCCCGCGTGTTTCCGTCGACGCACTGCCTTCGAAGCCGCGCTAAATTTTTCTGTTTCATGATGTGGTGATCCGTCCCAACGTACGCTTGAGCCACATTTATAATTATGTTGGTTCTGTGCCGCAATCGCACAGGTACATTTCGTGTGTGAACTGAGTCACCCATAGACCAAGCGGACGGGCGCGCACCCATCGCGTGCGTGCATTAGAACGGGCAGACCCCGGTTGCACGGCGAGTCACGCATCTCGTCGGAACGCACGAGTGGACGGATTAGTCGGAGCGCTGGCCGTTGAGCACTTTCGCGGCCACGAGTACCGGATCCCAGACCGGACTGAACGGTGGCGCGTACGCCAGATCGAGCTGTTCGAGTTCACAAACGTCCATCTCGGCGTCGAGCGCCGTTGCCAGCGTGTTGATCCGAACGGCCGCGCGGTCGGCCCCGACGATGGCCCCGCCGAGCAGTCTGCCGCTGTCGCGGTCGGCGACGAGCGTCACGTCGGTTGCGCTGTTGCCCGGATAGTAGCCCGAGCGCGAGCCGGCCGTAACCGTCGTTGCAACCGGATCGAAGCCGGCGGCAGTCGCTTCGGTCTCGTCGAGCAGACCGACCCGGCCGCATTCGAGATCGAACGCTTTGACGACGGCGGTGCCCGCGATGTCGCCCACGGGCGTCGGGTCGCCGCCGACGGTTGCGCCGATTGCCCGACCCGCGCGGTTGGCCGTGAGCCCCAGCGGCATCCACGCGTCCTCGCCGGTAACGACGTGGCGGTCGGTTGCACAGTCGCCGGCGGCGTACACGTCCGGGAGCGTCGTTCGGCCGAACTCGTCGGCCAGAATGGCTCCACCATCGCCGTGGTCGACGCCGGTCCCCTCGAGCAGTTCCGTGTTCGGTGTAATGCCGATGCCGACAACGGCGAGTTCGACACCGAGTTCGGTCTCCGCGTCGTCGGCAGCAGTGCGATAGACGACGCCCTCGATTCGGTCGTCGCCAGCGAGCGCCTCAACCGGCGTGTTCGTGTGAACGGTCACGTTCTTCGCGCCGAGTTCGGCTTCGACCCGCTCGGCGACGGCCTCGCCGAACGCCGGCAACAGATGGTCGGAGCGGTGAAACAGGTGGACATCGAGCCCGCGGCCGACAAGCGCTTCGGCCATCTCGATGCCGACGTAGCCGCCGCCGACGATCGCCGCCGTTTCGGGTGCGTCAAGCGCAGCGTTGGCCTCGACCAGCGAGCGATCCGCGGGCGTGTCGGCGATGCGTGCGAGGTCGTAGTCGGCGGGATCGGCGATGTAGGCGTCGATGGCGGCCGCCGCGTCCATGCTGTGGAGTGTGAACGCGCCGTCGAGGTCGCGCACGTCGAGTGGGCCAGTCACCGCCCGACCACCCGTGGCGACGAGGAGGTCGTCGTACGACTGGATGAATCGCTCGCCGTCGTGTTCGACACGAACCGTTTGTGCGTCGGGGTCGACGTCGGTGACCTCGTGGTTCCGCCGGAGGTCGATGCCGCGGTCGGCTGCCTTCGCTGGCGACAACGACAAGAGACTGCTGAGCTGGTCGATTCGCCCCTCAATAAAGTACGGCATCCCGCAGTAGGCGTACGAGATCCACTCGCCCTTTTCGAAGACGATGACCTCGCGGTCGGGGTCGGCTCGCCGGCATTTGCTGGCAGCGCTCAGTCCGGCCGCGTCGGCACCGACGACGACAAACGGTTCGCGTGACATGGCTGATGGTCGCGGGCGACGGACAAAAGTCTCCGGTGGCGATGCGTTGGGTGCTCGCAACCAGACGGAGCCGAAAAGGGAGATGAGGATCGCGAAAACTGACGCCAACGGCGGACGATGTGGAGCGCAGCCCAAGCGACGGGGACAACTGTACTTTCTATTCAAAAACTTGTCTTTGGTAATTACCCACATACATTGAAGAGCGCGGCCAAAGAGTTCGTATATAGAAAATACCATGGCGATTACCTCCGCAATTGGTGGCGCACGGATGACATTCGACTCGGTGACAGACGTGCTCGCCAAAGCCAACGAGCGCAAAACTGGCGATGAGCTTGCGGGTGTCGCCGCTCGGTCGGATGCCGAACGTGTTGCCGCGAAAGACGCACTCAGCGAACTCACGCTTGAAACGCTCCGCGAAAACCCCGTTGTCCCCTACGAGGACGACGAGGTGACCAGAGTCATTCAGGACGCCGTCCGTGAGCCAGTTTACGAACGAATAAAAGCCTGGACTGTCGGCGAACTCCGCGAATTCCTCGTTGATGCCAACACAACCGATGAAGATATTTGCGCGATCCGCCCCGGTTTGACAAGCGAGATGATCGCGGCGGTTGCCAAGCTGATGTCGGATATGGATCTCGTGTTGGTCGCCTCGAAGATGAGGGTGACCGCCCGCTGTAACAACACGATCGGCGAGCGGGGTCGGCTCTCGTTTCGCTTACAACCAAACGATCCGGCCGACGACATCGACAACATTCTCGATTCAACCCGTGAGGGACTGGCCTACGGCGTTGGCGACGCGGTAATCGGCGTCAACCCCGTGACTGACAACGTTGGGACGACGACCGAGATTTTGGAGGCCACGCGCGGAATCATCGACGAGTACGACATTCCAACCCAGAACTGCTGTCTCTCGCACGTGACCACGCAAATGGACGCCATCCGCGAGGGCGCGCCCGCAGACCTGCTCTTTCAGAGCCTCGCGGGAACCGAAGCCGGCAACGACGAGTTCGGTGTCGACGTCGCGATGCTGGACGAGGCCTACGAACTCGGCAAACGACAGTGCAGTTCAGCGGGCCCGAACGTCATGTACTTCGAGACCGGCCAGGGCTCGGAGCTCTCGGGTGACGCCCACCACGGCGTCGACCAGCTGACCCTTGAGGCGCGCTGTTACGGCCTCGCCAAGCGGTACGACCCGTTCATCGTCAACACGGTCGTCGGCTTCATCGGCCCCGAGTATCTCTACGACGGCAAGCAGGTGATTCGCGCCGGCCTCGAAGACGTCTTCATGGGCAAACTCCACGGAATTTCGATGGGCATCGACGCCTGCTACACCAACCACATTCAGGCCGACCAGAACGATATTGAACGGCTCGCGATGTTGCTTGCGGAGGCCGCGAACTACTTCATCACCGTCCCGATGGGCGACGATGTAATGCTCAACTACCAGTCGAACAGCTACCACGATGCGGCCTCGCTGTGGGAACTCCACGATCTGCGGCCGGCGGTCGCCTTCGAACAGTGGCTCGAAGAGCGGGGTATCATGCGTGACGGAAAACTGACCGAGAAGGCGGGCGACCCGACAATCTTCACCTAAGGAGCAGCCAATGGCTACGAACAATTCACCGGACGACCATGACGCGGTGTTGCAACGAATCGCCGACCGCAATCCCTCGCGGCTCGGCGTAGGGCGGGCCGGATCGCGGCCGAAAACGCGCACCCTACTCGAATTCCGCTCGGATCACGGCGTCGCCCGTGATGCGGTCCAGAGTCACGTGAGCGACGAGCTTGTCGAGTCGATGGGGCTGTTTCCCATCCAAACGCTCGTCGAGGACAAAGACGACTATCTCGCCCGGCCCGACAAGGGAAGAGAGATTTCCGACGAGACCGCAGCGCTGCTTCGTACAGAGTGCAAACAAGCACCGCAGGTGCAGGTTATCGTCGCCGACGGGCTGAGTTCGACGGCCATCGAGCGCAACATCCCCGACCTGCTGCCGATCCTCACCGATGGACTCGACCAGCGCGGGCTCGACGTTGGCACGCCGATTTTCGTCAGATACGGCAGAGTCGACGTGATGGATGCGATCGGCGAGGAGCTCGATGCCGAGTGCTGTCTCATCTTGATCGGCGAGCGCCCCGGACTGGCGACCGCCGAGAGCCTGAGCGCCTACATGGTTTACGGTCCGAAGCGGGGAACGCCGACCGCAAAAAAGACGGTCATCTCGAATATTCACGCCGGCGGGCTGCCGCCGGTCGAGGCCGGTGCCGAAATCGCTGACCTCATTGCCGAAATGTGCGCAAAACAGGCGAGTGGGCTCGATCTCACTGCCGACGACCGAGAGTTCGCGAAGTGAGACGGCAGCGAGCGACGACGGTGGAGCACAATGGGTGCTAATTCGACGCCAACCAACGCGTCGACGACGCTGACAAGCGTCGGCATCGACGTCGGGACGACGACAACACACGTCGTCGTCAGCGAGTTGGCTGTCGACACAGCCGGCGGAACCGGGACCGAGAAACTCACCATCAGTGACCGAACCGTTCGCTTTCGCGGCCCGGTTCACGAAACGCCACTCATCGACCCCGAAACCGTCGACACCGACGCGGTCGCCGAACTCATTGCGACCGATCTGGCGACTGCCGGTGTGTCGCCCGACGCGATCGATACCGGTGCGGTCATCGTCACCGGTGAGACGGCCCGGACGGTGAATGCCGAACCGCTCGTGCACACACTTGCCGACGAGAGCGGAAACTTCGTTGTCGCCACCGCCGGTGCCGCACTGGAGGCGATTTTGGCCGGCCAAGGGTCAGGTGCGGCCGCCCATGCAGTCGACTCGCAGGTGACCGTCGCCAACGTCGATGTCGGCGGTGGGACGACCAACACCGCGATTTTCGACGCCGACGGCGTGGTCGAAACCCGTTGTCTCGATGTGGGGGGCCGGCTGGTCGCTGTTGCCGACGGACGGCTGACGAAACTGGCCGAGCCAGCCCGGTTGCTCAGCGAGGCTCACGGTCTGGGGCTGTCGGTCGGCGATCCGGTCGACCCCGAGCAACTGTCCGCGCTCACCACAGCGATGGCTAGTCTCGTGGTCGATTCACTGCTCGGGCCGCCGTACCATCAGCTCACCGTCGAACTCTCGATTGGGTCGTTGCCGACGGAGCCGCAGCCGCTCGATTGCATTGTTTTCACCGGGGGTGTTGGTCGGTTGGTTGGCGAGTCGCGCGATGCGACAGCACAGACCGAGCCGTTCGCGTACAACGACCTCGGGCCGTTGCTGGCGGCGGCGCTTGCCGAGGCGGCCGCTGACGCAGGGTTGAGCGTCAGACGACTCGCCGAGGAGTTACGTGCGACCGTTATCGGTGCTGGAACGTACACGACCCAGCTGAGCGGCCGGACGGTGTTCATCGACGCCGACCTCTTGCCATTGCGGAACCTGCCCGTGATTGCGACCGGGTCGCTGGCCGAGGTCGATGACGGTCAACTGACAGCGCCGCTATCGAGGGGTCTCTCGCAGGCAACCCGGCGGTATGATCTTCACGACGTCGGCGGCGTTGTCATCGCTGTCGACGACGTTGGCGACCTCTCGTACGACCGACTCCGGGCGGTCGCCGACGCGTTTGCCGCGGTGCTCGGCGACAGCAACCTCAACGAGATTCCAGTGGTTGTGGTTACGCAACAGAACTGTGCGAAAGCACTTGGCCAACTGCTCCACGCGCGATGTGCGGATCGGCCACTCATCGTAATCGATGAACTCGCGGTTGAAACCGGAGCGTACCTCGATATCGGTGAGCCAATCACACACGGAGAGACGGTTCCGGTCGTGGTCAAGACGCTTGTGTTTGGGTCGTAGTTGGAGCAGTCTACAAATCTGTTTCAGAGA
>LKMS01000001.1 GCA_001563965.1 Haloferacaceae archaeon PL-Br10_E2g29
TCGGGCAAAACCGTCACCCAACACCAACTGGCCAAATGGGCCGACGCCGACATCGTCGTCTACGTCGGCTGTGGCGAGCGCGGTAACGAGATGACCGAGGTCATCGAGGATTTCCCCGAACTGGACGACCCGAAAACGGGGAACCCGCTGATGGCTCGAACCTGCCTGATCGCCAACACCTCGAACATGCCGGTCGCCGCGCGTGAGTCCTGTATCTACACGGGAATCACCATCGCGGAGTTCTTCCGCGACATGGGCTACGACGTGGCACTGATGGCCGACTCCACCTCGCGGTGGGCCGAGGCGATGCGCGAGATTTCCTCGCGACTCGAAGAGATGCCCGGCGAGGAAGGGTATCCAGCGTATCTGTCTGCACGACTCAGCCAGTTCTACGAGCGTGCGGGCTACTTCGAGAACACCAACGGCACCGAGGGATCGGTGTCGGTGATTGGCGCGGTGTCGCCACCCGGCGGCGACTTCTCCGAGCCAGTGACCCAGAACACGCTGCGTATTGTCAAGACGTTCTGGGCGCTCGATGCGGACCTCGCCGAGAGACGGCACTTCCCGGCGATCAACTGGAACGAGTCGTACTCGCTGTACCGCGAGCAGCTCGATCCATGGTTCGAAGACAACGTCACCGAACACTGGTCGGAGATCCGCCAGTGGGCCGTCGACGTGCTTGACGAGGAAGCGGAACTCAAAGAGATTGTCCAGCTCGTTGGCAAGGACGCACTTCCTGAAGACCAGCAGCTAACGCTCGAAGTCGCGCGCTATCTGCGCGAGGCGTATCTCCAGCAGAACGCCTTCCACCCGACCGACACGTTCTGTCCACCCGAAAAAACGTATCTCATCTTGACGGCGATCAAGACGCTCAACGACGAGGCGTTCAAGGCGCTCGATGCCGGGGTGCCCGTCGAAGAGATCACCGCCATCGAGTCCGCGCCACAGATCAACCGGATCGGTGTCCAAGAGGAGTACGAGGCGTACATTGACGAGCTGACAGACGAGATCACCGCGGAGCTACGGGGGCTGTACTAATGAAAGAATACAAAACGATAACCGAGATCAGCGGCCCACTCGTCTTCGCCGAGGTCGACGAGCCGATCGGCTACGATGAGATCGTCGAGATCGAGACCGACGACGGCCGGACGCTGCGCGGACAGATTCTCGAATCCAGCGACGGCCTCGTCGCGATTCAGGTGTTCGAGGGAACCAGCGGTATCGACCGAAAGGCGTCGGTTCGCTTCCTCGGCGAGACGCTGAAAATGCCCGTCACCGAAGATTTGCTCGGTCGCGTCATGGACGGAACGGGCCAGCCGATCGACGGCGGCCCAGAGATCGTCCCCGAGGATCGACTCGACATCATCGGCTCGGCGATCAATCCGTACTCGCGGGAGTACCCCGAAGAGTTCATTCAGACCGGCGTGAGCGCCATCGACGGCATGAACACGCTGGTTCGCGGCCAGAAACTGCCGATCTTTTCGGCGTCCGGTCTGCCGCATAACAACCTGGCGCTCCAGATTGCCCGGCAGGCGACCGTGCCTGAAGAGGAAGCCGCCGGCGACGACGCGGACGGAAGCGAGTTCGCGGTTGTTTTCGGCGCAATGGGAATCACCCAGGAGGAGGCCAACGAGTTCATGAACGACTTCGAGCGCACCGGTGCGCTGGAGCGCTCGGTGGTCTTTGCCAACCTCGCCGACGACCCGGCTGTCGAGCGAACCGTTACACCGCGACTTGCGCTGACGACCGCGGAGTATCTGGCGTTCGAGAAGGATTACCACGTGCTGGTGATTCTCACGGACATGACCAACTACTGTGAGGCGCTTCGCGAGATCGGTGCGGCCCGCGAAGAGGTGCCCGGCCGGCGTGGCTATCCCGGCTACATGTACACCGACCTGGCGACGCTGTATGAGCGTGCGGGTCGGATTCAGGGGCGTGAGGGCTCGGTCACACAGATTCCGATTCTCACGATGCCCGGTGACGACGACACCCACCCGATTCCCGACCTGACGGGCTACATTACGGAGGGCCAGATCTACATCGACCGCGGCCTCAACAGCCAAGGCGTCCGGCCGCCGATCAACGTGCTTCCTAGCCTGTCTCGGCTGATGGACGATGGGATTGGCGAGGGCCTCACACGGGAGGATCACGCCGACGTCTCCGACCAGATGTACGCCGCCTACGCCGAGGGTGAAGACCTGCGCGACCTCGTCAACATCGTTGGTCGCGAGGCACTCAGCGAACGGGACAACAAGTATCTCGACTTCGCCGAGGCGTTCGAAAGCGAGTTCGTCCAACAGGGCTACGACACCAACCGATCGATCGAGGACACCCTCGAAATCGGCTGGGAACTCCTGAGCGAGTTGCCGAAAGCCGAACTCAACCGGATCGGCGAGGAGCTCATCGAGAAGTACTACCACGAAGAAGACGAACGCGACAGCGAAACAGTCGAAGCAACAGCAGACTGATCGTAGCGTCGACAGCGGCCCGTTTTTACGCGTCAGCAGCGTTTGAATCGAGAGAGTGGTTGATCGCCAGCGGTGCGACAACACCGACCGCGATAACGACGACGATCAGTTGGAAATCCGTGAGCGAAAACCATGGCCCCTGTGCAGTGACGAAGAGCGCGGTTGCGAGGAGGACACAGATCACGGTGACAGCGGTGTTGCGAGAGACCATACGAGAGCAGTTGCGCACGGCAGCACAAAACTGTTGGGCAGCGATCACGACACGAGGATCGCGAAATCAGTCGATATCGATTCGGTGGCCGTCGGTGTCGTCGGAGACCAGCTTGGGGAGCGTGACGGTCAGCACGCCGTTGTGGTAGCTCGCGTGTGTCGCTTCGCGGTCAACTACATTGGGGAGTGTGATTCGGCGTTGGATCGAGGCGCTGCGGCGTTCGCGGTGGAGATACGCCCCATCGTCGTGTTCGTCGGTCGCGTGGTGGCGCTCGGCGGTGAGCGTCAGCACGGCATCGTCGAGTGTCAGGTCGATATCGTCGCGCTCGAAGCCCGGCAGGTCGGCGGTGACGACGAATCCGTCGTCAGAGACGGCCACGTCGACGGCGATTTCGGTGCGAGCCGTCGCTGGTCGGTCGAAGCCGCGGCTCATGCGGTCAAAAAACCGATCGAACTCGTCGAATGGGGAGTAACGTTGCATCATTGTGTGTTTCACCAAACAACAGAAAGGTGTTCTGCGATATTAAAGACTGACTGAGCCGAGATAACACAGGTCGACGTGGCGGTTCGGCGGTGTGCGGGACGGTCAAAAACCGATTCTGACGGTTAGTACGCCGCGCCACGCTTACTCCACGTCGATCTGATAGCCCGACGCACCCGCGTCGAGTTTGGGAAGCGTGACGGTGAGCACGCCGTGTTCGGCGGTCGCACTCGCGTTGCTGGCGTCGACAGCAGTCGGCAGCGTGACGCGGCGCTGAACCGACGTCTGCGTGCGTTCGTGGCGGTGGTACTGGTCGTCATCGAAGCGATCTTCTTCGGTTGCCGCCGCACTGATTGTGAGTGTGTCGCGGTCGACACGGAGGTCGATCTCGTCGCGCGCATAGCCCGGCAGGTCGGCGGTGACGAGGATCGACTCGCCGTCGTCGACAACGTCGACTGGCACCTCGGCGAGGACGCCCAGCGGCTCGGGTTCGAACGTCTGGCTGAGCTCGCTGAACTGGCGGTTCATCCGCTCGATCAGGGTATCGAGCTCCTCGAAGGGATTGCGTTTGTCGGTCATCACCGGCTATTGGATCGACAGCGGCTTGAATTTTGTCCATCCACAAACGACAGTATTGGCGTTGCAACGGGATGGGACGACAGACAAGCGGCAGGCCACGAAGTATATATTCGCGACGACCAACAGTCGGGATAATGGCTGTGGCGAGTCGAAACGCGCTGTCGACAACGGCGCCACACGCGACCTCGGCCCAGCGTTCCCTCCCCGTACAATGACTGTTCGAACCTTCCTCGCCGACCTGCTGACGCAGCTCGTCTTGTTCGCCGAACTGTTCGGCCTGCCGGTGTTGTTCGTCGTGTTCGTTCTCAAGGGAATGTTGATCGGCAAGCCGCTGTCGACGACGCTGTTTCTGCCGGGGTACATTATCGCCACCCGCGCAGACATGACCGAGACGGTTCTCACCGTCCTCGTCGTCACGCTCGGCTACATTATCGGCCAACTCGTCATCTATGTCGGTGTCGACCGCTACGGACTGCGGTTCATCGAGCGGCTGCCGTACGTGAACTTCGATCCGACGAGCGAGCGAACCCAACAGGTACTCCGATGGTTCGACACGTATGGCGGCCTCGCCGTGTTCGTTTCGAACTGTGTGCCGTTTTTCCGGGGACTCCTGACGATTCCCGCGGCAACGAGCGACTATCCGCTGGGCTGGTATGTCGGCTACATGGGATCGTCGAGTCTGCTGTATTTTTCTGCCTACGTGGCGCTCGCGCTCGCGGGCGTCCAGCTCGTGCTGTAATGCTCGAAAACAGACGCGGGTGCGACTCAGTACAACACGTGTTTGGTGTCATACGAACCGAGATTGCGAACCCACCCCTCCTCGGCGAGCATCTCAATTGCTGCAAACGCTTCCTGGACGCGCTGTTCGTAGACACCGGCCTCGATGTCGAAATGAAAGAGGTAGTCACCGAGACGGTTGCCGCTGGGCCGTGATTCGACCCGCGAGAGGTTGATGTCGCGGTCGGCGAACGCTTCAAGCAGTTCGAGCAACAGTCCGGGGTAGTTGACGTTCGGATAGACGATGAGCGAGGTCTTGCCGCCGGCGTCCGAGCGTGCCGACAGCGGCGCGATCACGAAAAACCGGGTCGCATTCGAGTCTTGATCCTGAATGTCCTCGGCGAGCACGGCCAGTTCGCTGCCGTTGGTCGCGTTGTCAGGGTGGCCGATGCCGGCGACCGTGTTGTCCTCGCGGGCGTACTGGACGCCGCGGGCGGTACTGGCAACGGCCTCCTGTGTCACATCGGGATAATGTGTTTCGAGATAGGTTCGACACTGTGCAAGCGCTTGGGAGTGACTCGCGACGGTGTCGAACGAGTCGTCTTGGGCGAGCAACGCGTGGCGAATCGGAGTGACGATTTCGCTAACGACGGCGACATCGTGGCTTGCGAGCGCGTCGAGCGTTTCGGTGACGCTCCCCTCGATGCTGTTTTCGATAGGAACCACGCCGCGTTGAAAGTCCCCGTCGGCAACGGCGTCGACGATGGCGGTCACCGACTCGCGAAAGGAGACCCCTTCGGCGACGGCGCGTGCAGCACGATGCGAGTAGGTTCCCGACGGGCCCAGCGTAACGGCATTCATATGTCCTGTGTTTGTCAAGGCCGCCCAAAAGCGCGTCGCAAACGACACCACGGTGAGTCCACACAACCGACGACCAGTTGAAAAATCTCCCGACCGGTAGCAGGTACCGACAATTTCAGGAGCGGTATACAGATTTAACCGAGGCTAGTTACATGTACAGTTGTGACATCAACAGCAACGGTGTTGCAAGGAGTTCCGACGACGGCGGATGGAATACTTGCAACGTATGGCCCAGCACTGATTTCGACCGCGGTAACGGTCGTCATATTCATTGTCGCGTTTGTCGTGCTTTACAAGATCGGGAAGTCGGTTCTCGTTCGGGTAACCAAACGCGGTCTCAACGAACGCGAGTTCTCGTCGGCAGTCGTCAGCCTCGGATCGTCGATTGCTGGCGTGGTCGCACTACTCGGGGCGGTCGCCATCGCCGCGACGGTAGCGGGCTTCCCGGCGATTCTCACTGCGTTCGCGACGATCTTCGCAGCGCTCGCGTTGGGACTGGCCTTCGCCGCCAGCGACATCATCGAGAACTTCATCGCCGGCATCTTCATTCTCCGCGACAAACCGTTCGTCGTCGGCGACTACATCGAATGGGGCGGCAACAACGGAATCGTCCGCGACATCAACCTGCGCGTGACCAAACTCGATACGTTCGACAACGAGATGGTCACCGTGCCAAACGGCGAACTCGCCAATGGCGTCGTCGTCAACCCGGTCGCCAACGAGACGCGCCGAGTCACGTTCGACTTCGGCATTGAGTACGAAGCAAGCATTCGAAAAGCCCGCGAGATCATTCTCGACGAGGCGCAAAAAATCGAGGGTGTCCTCGAAGATCCGGCCCCGAAAGCGCCGGTCACCGGCCTCGAAGATTCGGCGGTCGTGCTCAACGGTCGCGTCTGGGTCGACCCGAGCGTAACGGGTGCCGGTCCTGTGAAGTTCGAGCTGGTCGAAAACGTCAAGCGGCGCTTTGACGCCGAGGGCGTGGGCATGCCGTACCCGCACACGGAACTCACCGGTGGCATCGAAGTCGAAAACATCGACCCTGCGGCGGTCGCAGACGACTAATCGATACACCACCTCGGTTCGCTACTGCGGTTTTTTCACGCCCGTAAACCAGTGAGTCGCGACTAAACGAACGAGTAGCTGCTGAACAAACCGTCACGACTGAAACCGTAAGTAGTGAAACGGTGATGCGAGTGACTGAAGCCGTAGCCTACTGAAACCGCGATTCGAGTTCATCACGAAGGTCGTCGACAGTGAGCCCCTTCATCGAAAACAACACCAACAGGTGGTAGATGAAGTCCGCCGATTCGTACTGCAGTTCCGCGAGGTCGTTGTCTTTGGCCGCCAAAATCAGCTCGGTCGACTCCTCGCCCAACTTTTCGAGAACCGCGTTTTCGCCCTTCTCGTGGGTGAACAACGAGGTCGTATACGACTCGTCGGGCAGCTCAGTTTTTCGTTGTTCGATCGTTGCAAACAACGAATCAAACACAGCTGACGGGTCGTCGCCAGCGGCTGCGGTAGAGTGGTCGGGAGAGACGTCTGCTTCGTCGTCACTGCCGGCGGTAGGCTGGTCGCTCATTGGGCGTGCTCCGTTGTGACCAGCGGCTGACCGGCAAAAAACGCCAGCTCGTGCAGTCGGCTGTCGAGGGTGAGTTCGGGGTGGAACGCGGTGGCGACGACCGATCCCTGCCGAACGGCAACCGGATTGTCGTCCCACTCGGCGAGCACGGTCACGTCGTCGCCGACGGCGTCGATCGCGGGCGCGCGGATGAACACCGCCGGAAACGGCTCGTCGAGGCCCGTAATGTCGAGTGGGGCCTCGAAGCTGTCCTTCTGGCGGCCGAAGGCGTTGCGGTCGACGCTCACGTCAAGCAGATCGAGCGTCCGAACGCGGTCGTCTTTGGCGTCGCACGAAACCACGATGAGCCCCGCACAGGTCGCCAACACGGGTTTACCGCGCTCGACGTGGTCGCGAATTTCCGCGTCAATTCCCTCGTCGGCAAGCAGCCGCGAGATCGTGGTCGACTCACCGCCGGGCAGGAGCAACACGTCGCAGTTGGGCACGACGCCGGCCGTCCGAATCGTCGTGACCGTGCAGTCGACGCCGTGGGCCGAGGCGGCGCGCTCGATTGCGTCGGCGTGTTCGCTCACGTCGCCCTGGACAGCAATAACGCCAGCGTGCATACAGATCGAAACGCGGGCGGCGAGTAAAAAGAACCCGTTCGGCCGGCGAGGCCTACGAGACCGTGAGCGAAAGCAGTTGGATGAAGACGCCGAACAACAGACAGAACGCCATCACGGTTTTCGGATTGATACGGATCGCGTTGCGGTCTTCGGCGTCGAAGTACCGGACAAGCCCGGCACTCGACATCAAACCGCCGGAGTTCCCACTTGAAGCCATTGTCGATTAACGTTCCTTCGTCGACCTAAGGGTTTCGGCTTTCGGTGAACCAGCAGGGAGAATGCGACTACATGAGCCGCCGCGACCCGGGGAAACCGACAGGGTGGAAACGCTTATCAGCGCGCCTCGGCAATCCACAGAGCGTACTATGACGGTTCGACTCACAGACTTTTACGCCGACTGGTGTGGCCCCTGTAAAACCCAAGACCCGATTCTTGAGGACCTCGAAGCCGACTACGCGGACGTCGAGTTCGCGAAAGTCGACGTCGATCAAGAACAAGAGATTGCCAACGAGTATCAGGTTCGCTCGCTGCCGACGCTCGTTATTGAGAACGACAACGGCATCGTCGATCGGTTTGTCGGCGTCACCCAGCGTGAGGATCTCGAAGCCGCGATCAAAGAAGCCAGCGCGTAAGTCGTCAGTCGACACGAAAGCGCATCGACACACAACCAGCAGGCATACTGCCGATTTTCACGATCCGCCCGTCTCGCAACTGTTAAACAGCGACCCGCACAACGGGCAGGCATGCCGAGCAACGAGACCGCCACCAACCGGACGCTCAACAAGCAGATTTGTATGCGCTGTAACGCGCGAAACGCCCCGAAAGCGAAGCGTTGCCGCAAATGTGGCTACTCGCGACTCCGCCCGAAAGCCAAAGAACGCCGCGCGGCCTGAGTCTGGCAGCGACTGTTTTGTATTTTTCGTCGTCAGAGCGATCAGCGTCGTCGACGCGAGCGCGTTCAAACCCCCTCAGGTGGCGAGATTGTTCCCCCGCCTACTCGGGATACTTCGGCTGACGACGCTCGGCGCGTTCGAGCGCTCGCTCGATCACCGTGTGCACATCGTCGCCATCGGGTTCGTTTCGGAACACCTGACCGTGGCCCGGATACATCGCTGAAACCGAGTCGGGAAGCACCGATAGAATCTCGTGGAGACTTTCGATGAGTCGCTCACGGGACTGGCCCGGTCGGTCGGTTCGCCCGAAACTGCCGTCGTCGAACGCGCCGTCATTGTAGACGACGACATCGCCGCTGAAGAGCGAATCGTCGCCGACGAGCGAGACGTGGTCGTCCGCGTGTCCGGGCGTGTAGACGATTTCACACGCCTCGTCGCCAATCCGGACTGTCTCACCGGGAACCAGCGCCTCGGTTCGACGTGGATGGTCGCCGTAGGCGTAGAGATCCGCGTCGAAGGCGTCCAACACGCTGTCGAGCGCACCGACGTGGTCGCCGTGTTGATGAGTCAACACAACCTGGTCGAGCGAGTCGACGTGCTCGGAAACCACGTCGACGACGCCCGCCATTGAGCCGGCATCGACGAGAGTCGGCGTGTCGCCGTCGACGAGAAACGCGTTGCTGGTAAAGCTCGTGGCGTCGGCCGTGACGTTGCGTGGTGCCATAGTCGGTGGTTTGCTCGCGATCACCAAAAGCCTCGGCGGTCGCCACCGGTCGCACAGGGGCTTTTTCCGTGCGGAGCCGTTTGAGACAACCGTATGGGATTCGGAAGCTACGATGAGTCTGAACAGGAGAACCAAGATTTCGACACCGACTTCGACGACGAAGACGGGCTCAACACGAGCGAAAACAACCACGACGGCACGCTCGATTTCGAACCGGGTGCGTCCAATGACGAACTGCTCGACAGACTCCAGTCGATAAAAGACGACCCCGACGACGAGACGTAAACCGGCTCATCCGGTCATGCCTCCGAACCCCGGCAGTCGGGCGGTCGGCATCGACGACGCGACCGTCACCGACGAGAAACGGGTGAAAATTAAGCCCGTTGCCGCGTGAGTACCGACATGAAACAGATGGACGGCGTGTGCGTTCGTGACTGCACGCGCTGTGACGCGCTAGTCGCCTCACGAAGCCAAATCGTCAACGGCGTCGGCCCCGCTGACGCCGACCTGTTGTTCGTTGGTGAGGGCCCCGGCGCGACCGAGGACGAGCAGGGTGCGCCGTTTGTCGGCCGCTCGGGATCCGTGCTGGACGAGGCACTCGCCGAGGCGGGCGTGGGGCGCGACGCGGTTCGGATTACGAACTGCGTACGGTGTCGACCCCCCGACAACCGCGATCCACACGCCGACGAGCTGGACAACTGCCGGGACTTTCTGGAACACGAGATCGACGTGGTCGATCCCACGATTCTTGTCACGCTCGGTAAAGTGCCGAGCGAACACCTGCTCGACCGGTCGGTTGCGATTACGAACGAATCGGGAACCGTCGTCGACCACCGACTCGGCGGGCGGTCACGGCGCGTGCTGCTATCGATGCATCCGGCGGCAACGCTCTATGACCGAAGCCAGCGCGAGGGGTTTTTTGCGACGATCGCCTCCGCGGTCGAACTGGCCGGACTCAACGACGCCGGGCGTGGAGACGGTGGCGCAGCGAGCGAAAAGAGCGGTGGACAGTCGCGACTCGGTGAGTTCTGACCGACAGCGGCCGGCGACCGGCAGAAACAGTCATACGGCTCGACTGGATTGTCACGAGTATGCCATCCACACGAACCGTCGAATCGCTCATGTCCGCGCCGATTATCACGACGAATCCGCACACCACCGTTCGCGAGGCTGCCGAGCTCATGGTCGAACACGGAATCAACGCGGTGTTCGTTCCCGGCGCGGAGGCCGGCATTATCACCAGCACGGATATCGTCGAGGCTGTGGCCACGGCAGCCGACACCACCGCCGTGACCGTTGGCGACGTAATGACCTCGCCAGTCGAGCGCGTGCCGCTCTCGTTGCCGCTCGGCGAGGCCGCCGCGATGATGACCAACTTCGGTATCAAACATCTGCCCGTCGTCGACGAGGACAACGACTACGTCGGTATTATTTCGTCGACCGACATCACGACCGCGTTGGCCTAAAGCAGCTGGCAACGCCGACAGGGATGTCGTCCCCAACTCACACTGGGGGCAACCCGTAGGTGTCGCGAACCGTTTTGGCCAACATTCCTTCCTTGCGAAACACGATATAGAGCAACACGAACTCCTCGTCGGCGGGGTTCATGACGAACACGGCGCGTTCCTCGTCGCCCGGTTGGTCGTCCGTCTCCGCTTCGTCGGTCGTCCCCGGTTCGTTGTCCCGCTCCATTTCGTCGTCCGCGGCGTGTTCGACGTCGACACGCTGAATCAGCGGTTCGATCGGCGTTGCGCCCGTCCGAAACTCCTCGAAGAGATCTCTGGGTGGCTCCTGTTTAGCGAACACGTAGACGACACCGTTGGGTTCCTTGCCCGTGCTGTAGGTGACCGCCGAGTTCATCGCCGCGCCGGCGACCTGCGCGTCGTGCCACGTTTCTTGAGCCTTCTCGAAGATGCCCGTTATTGCGTCGGCGTACTGGATCCGGGTTCGGGTCACGATTTCGCAGGCCGAAAACCGCGCCTCGCTGTCGTCCCACTGGAGGCTCGCCGCGATGACGTAGCCCGGTTCGAGCGACGTGACGCGGTCGGCAAGCGTGTCGCTGTCGTCGCCAGCCGACTCGGCGTCGGCGACAACAACCGGTTGGACCGCAATCGGCTGGAGGTCACCCGCCGCAGTCGAATGGGGATCGGCGACCGCGGCGGCCGCGGCGTCGAGGTCGACCAAGAGAATCGTTCCGTCGGGCCGGCGATCGAGCACGCGAAACCGGCCGGTCGTCGTCGGCTCCATACGAGCGAGTTGGCTGCCGGCCGAATAAGCGGCCCGGCTTTGGTCGATGACACGACCCGGCTTCGTCGAAGAGACGGCTCAGCCGACCGACCTACCGAGAAATCCCGTCGGCCGCGCCGTCCAGAACCGCTTCGATTTCAGATCGGGTCGCAACCAGCACGTCGCCCGCAACGGTTCGTTTGAGCGCGGCGGCCGCGGCTCCGTAGGCGAGCGCGTCTTCAACGCGGTCGGCGGTGAGCAGATCGACTGCGTCGTCGGGTTGCAGGCGATTCTGTGATGAGAGCAGTTCGCCGAGCACGCCGCCAACGAAGGCGTCGCCGGTTCCGATGGCGTCGACCGTTTCCGCGGAGTGAACCCCTTGTTTGACAACAGTGTCGTCGACGAGCGCGAGCGACCCCGACGAGCCGAGCGTGACGACAACACAGTCGATGTCGTAGTCGGCCGCCAGCGCGCGGGCGATGCGTTCGCCGGTTCCCTCGTAGCCCAACGTCGCCTTGGCGTCGCGGATCGGCGCGAACAACAGATCGATCTCGGGGAGAATCGAATCGTAGGCCGCGGCGGCCGCGTCGGTCGACCAGAGTTTCGCGCGGTAGTTGAGGTCGAACGAGCGAACCGTGTCAGCGTCGCCGGCGGCCGCAAGCAGCGCATCGGTCGTCTCGGCGGTCGACTCGCTCAGCGCAGGCGTAATGCCGGTGGTGTGGAACACGCTGGCGTCGCCAACGCGCCCGACGGCGAGTTCGTCCGCCGAAACCGTCGTGACCGACGCGTTTGCGCGATCGTAGATGACGCTCGTCGGGCGCGGCGCGGCGCCGTATTCGAGGTAGTAGGTGCCGAGCCGGGCACGCTGTCGCGCATCCCACACGACCACGGGGTCGACGCCGTGGGCCCGCAACGCGCCGACGACGCGTCGGCCGAGCGGACTGTCCGGGAGTTTCGAGAGCCACGCGGCCTCGACGCCGAGACAGGTTGCGGCGACTGCGACGTTGCTTTCGGCCCCGCCGACCTGTGCGTCGAGCGAGTCGGCCGTTTCGAGCCGCGAACCCGCCGGCGGCGAGAGCCGCAACATTGTTTCGCCAAACGTGATGAGATCAGCCATGGTATCGACCGTTCATACTCCCACTCGTCGGCTCTTGGCCTTAATTCCAGCCGTCGCGACCGCTGGTTTCCTGCTACTCCGCACGTCGGCCCGCGTGGCCGGGATAGTCGCGCTCGAAGCGGTCGGCGATCTCCTCGCGACTGATCTCGATAATGACCGGGCGGCCGTGCGGGCAGGCGTAGGGGTTTTCGCAGTCATCGAGCGCCGACAACAACTCGACGACCGAGCCCTCGGTCAGCGAGGTGTTGCCCGTCACCGAGGGGTAACAGGCGAGATCAGCCAGCAGGTCGTCGGCGGCCTCCTCGACGGTTCGGGGTGTGCCCCCGCCGTCGAAAAAGTCCACGAGCGCCTCGCGAAGCAGCGCCGGATCGAGTGCGGTGTCGAAGACCGCGGGAACCGCGGTGACGACGAGCGATCGGTCGGCGGCAGCGGGGTCAGCGGATGAATCGGCGTCGTCGGTTTCGGCCACTGAGTCGGCCGTGTCGTCGTCGGCAGCCGAATCGTGTTCGGTTCGGAATCCGAGTTCGGCGAGCACGTCGGCGGCGGCCTCAAACAGGGCGGCCTCCCGCGCGGTGAGTTCGATCGACACCGACTCGGCGAGCGTCTGTGTCGTCGGCGACGAGGCACGCGTGCGCTTGAGCCGTTCGTAGTTGATTCGCTCGTCGGCCGCGTGTTGATCGATCAACAGCAGACCGGAGCCGGCTTCGGCCAGCAGATAGGTGTCGTACAGTTGGCCCAGCACGCGCAGCGACGGGAGTTGGTCGTACGTCCGGCCGGCGGCGGTTTCGCCGCCCGAAAGCGTCTGCTGCGTTGGCTCGGCTGTCGGGTCGGGTCGAGGCCATGACCGCTGGATCGATTCGGGCGGCGTCGACTCACTCGATGGGTGTGACTCGGTCGACGGTGACGACTCGGACGAAAACGATCGCGACTCGGCTGGGCTCCCAGCCGACGACGACACCGTCGATGACGACGCAGTCGACGACTCGGTTGCCGACGCTTCGGTGTCGCGTTCGGCGACCGGTCGTTCGGTGCCGAGTCCGTCGACGCGCCAGCTATCGTCGGCCGCGGGATCGACCGGCGACGCCGATTCGTTGGGAGTCGCATGCTCACGTTGGGCAGCCTGGCGATCGTTTCGCGCAGTTTCGGGGTCGTCGCCGGCAGAACCGTCGACGAGCCAGTCGTCAGCACGGTCTTCGGCGGAATCAAGATCCGCTGTCGGCGACGGGTTTCGGCCCGAACGGTCCGAGTCGGCTCCGCTGGCGGCTTCGTGGTCGGTTCCCGCACCGCCGACAACCTCGCTGTCGTGGTCGACGCTCGTCGGCGACACCGGCGTTTCGGCCGGTGCTGACCGGCCGCGCGGCGCGGCCGACCGAATCAATCCTCCCTCGATGAGCGCCCGCTCGACTCTTTCGCGAACCGTACGGACGACGGTCGATTCGTCGTCGAAACGAACCTCGGTTTTCCGTGGATGAACGTTGACATCGACGGAGTCCGGCGGGACGTCGACAAAAAGCACCACAAACGGGTAGCGGTCGGGCGCGAGTTGGCCGCCGTAGGCGTCAATGACCGCGCCGCGAAGCGATCCGGCGGTGACGTAGCGACCGTTGACGAACGTCGCCAGATACTCGCGGGTGCTGCGAGTTGTTTCGGGGTGGCTCACGAGCCCCGAGACCGACTCGACGGCCGCGTGTTCGTCGACCGCGTCGCCTCCACTGTCGGCGTCAACCGCGTCGACAACGCCGTCGGCGACGTCAATCATCGATTCGGCCACCTCACGACCGTACACCGACAGCACCGCCGACCGGAGCGAGCCGCTCCCCTCGGTGGCGAATCGCTCGCGGCCGTCGTGTTCGAGCACGATCGCCACGTCGGGATTCGCCAGCGCGTACTGGCTCACGACGGTGTTGACGTGGTCGAACTCGGTCGCCTCGCGCTTGAGGAACTTCTTGCGCGCCGGCGTGTTGAAAAACAGATCTGCGACCTCGACGGTCGTTCCCTGCGGACAGCCGGCGAGTTGCACCTCGCTCACGTCACCGCCCTCGACGGTGAGTTCCGCACCCGCCGTGGCGTCGGCGGCCCGCGAGCGAAGCGTCAGTCGTGAGACTGCGCCAATGGTCGACAGCGCCTCGCCGCGAAAACCGAGGCTCGAAACCCCACGGTCGAGATCAGCGATGTCACGGAGTTTGCTGGTCGCGTGTTCGGCGACCGCCATCGGCAGTTCGTCGCGGGGAATGCCGTGGCCGTTGTCGCGCACGCGAATACCGTCGATACCGCCGGCCTCGACGGCGACCGAGATACGGGTTGCGCCCGCATCGAGGCTGTTTTCGAGCAGCTCTTTGACCACCGAGGCGGGCCGTTCGACGACCTCGCCGGCGGCAATGCGCTGGATGGTGCCGTCATCGAGCGGTTGAATCGAGCGCGACGCGGCGTCCTCAGTCATTGCTGACAGCGGTTCGGCCGGCGATGACGAGCGGGCCGGCCAGCAGGCGGTTGATCGCTTCCTGATGAATGCTGACGGTCAGAAACTCGTCGCGGGCGGTTTCGGGTGAGACCCACTCGTAATCGCAGTGTTCGTGGCTCAGCGTGACGGCGGTTCGGTCGGTTTCGCAGTAGTAGACGACGCTAAACCGGCCGCGGCCGACATCGTTGCGCCAGGCGGCGGTGTGGATCGGGTCGTCGACGGCGACCTCGAGGCCGGTTTCCTCGTCGACCTCGCGTTTGAGCGCCTCGACGGGATCCTCGTAGGCGCCCATGCGGCCGCCGGGGAGTTCCCACGTGTGTTCATCCATCTGCATGACCAGAAGGTCGCCGTCGGGCGAGGCGATCAGTGCCTTCTGGCTGACCTCGGCGATGAGCGGCTGTTCGGTCATCGCGAGTCACCACGCGGGGAACACAAGCGGTCGACAGGTGGGTGCAGCGCGCGTGCTGGGCGGCAGGGCGGTTCACAGCCGACTGCTGGCTGGGTGGCAATGAGACTCATTGGTAGATACACGCGGGTGGTGCGTATCAATCCATTGTTGCCAGCGGGTTCTGACCGGGTCGCCAGCGGCTGGTGACGGTCGTTGGGAGGTTACGATTCGTCCGCAGCCGACCCAGCATCGCCACCCGAGTCGGCCGAAGCGAGCCGTTGTTGCCACTCGTGGACTGTTGACAGCAGCTCGACCGGCGGCGTCTCGCCGAGATCGACCGACTGCACGGCGGTGAGCACGGCTTGTGCGTCGGGATCGAGAGCGGGAGCCGACCGGGAGTCGGTCGTCGGTGTCGACGGTGCTGTCGCGGGCGACTCGTCCGTCGATGTCGATGATTCCGATGACGACGACTCGGCTGTGGTAAACGAGCCGGTTCCGAGGTCGAAGACGGCCTGTGTCGGCTCGCTTCCGCCGCTGTTTTTCGCCTCAATCGCCTTCTCGTCGCGGAGTTTGTCGAGGACGGTCCGCGCGCGGTCGACGACGGGCGACGGAACGCCCGCGAGGTCGGCGACGTGGATGCCGTACGAGCGGTCGGTCGGCCCCTCCTCGACGGTTCGGAGAAACGTAATATCCTCGTCCCCAGCTGAATCCTCGCCGGCGACCGCAACGTGGACGTTGCCAACGCGGTCGAGATGGTCGGCGAGCGCCGTTAGCTCGTGGTAGTGGGTCGCAAACAGGCAGTGACAGCCGATTTCGTTGTGAATGTACTCGGTGGCCGCCCACGCGATCGAGATGCCGTCGTAGGTCGCCGTGCCGCGGCCAACTTCGTCGAGAATCACGAGTGAGTCGTCGGTCGCCGAGTGTAGAATGTTCGACAGTTCCTGCATCTCGACCATGAACGTCGAGCGACCCTGGGCCAACTCGTCGAGTGCGCCGACACGCGTATAAATCCCGTCGACGACACCGACGGTGGCCGAGCGCGCGGGGACGAAACAGCCGATTTGGGCGAGCAGCGTAATCAACGCCGCCTGCCGCATGTACGTCGATTTCCCGCTCATGTTTGGACCCGTGACGAGCAGGAATCCCCGCTCGCGGTCGAGAAAGAGATCGTTCGGAACGAACTCGGTTGTTTGCTCGACAACGGGGTGGCGACCCGCCTCGATATCGAGCGTGCCCGGTGCGACCAGTTCGGGGCGACACCAGTTCGCGCCGGCGGTGTGGGTTGCTAGCGCACAGAAAACGTCGATTTCGGCGAGCGCGCGCCCCACGTCTTGGAGCAGCGCCGACTGTTCGGCGACCGTCTCGCGAAGCGCCTCGAACAGCTCGTATTCGAGGTCACCGCGTTGTTCTTCGAGCCGGAGAATCTCGCGTTCGCGTTCGGCCAGCGCGTCGGTGACGAACCGTTTGGAGTTTTTGAGCGTTTTGACGTGTGAAAAAAAGTCGGGAACGGCGTCGGCCTGCGAGCGGCCGACCTGGATGTAGTAGCCGTCGGTTTTGTTGCGCGACACGGAAACGTGGCTCAGGCCGTACTCGGCTTTGATCCGGTCGGCCAGCCCGTCGATCCAGTTCAGCGCCGTCTCGTGTTGGTCGATCAGTTCATCGAGCGTGTCGTCGTAGCCGCGCGAAAACAGTCCGCCCTGCGTGACCGTTTTCGGCGGATCGGACGCAAGCGCGGAGTCAAGCGTCTCGCACAGCGAGGCCGCGGCCACGCGGTCGACGCCGTCGATAACGCCAGCCAACGGCGAGCCCGCGAGTTCGCCCGCCTCGATTTCGTCGGCGACCGCCGGGAGCACCGCCAGCGTGTCACGAACCGAGAGCAGTTCGCGAGCGCCCGCGCTGCCGCTGGCGACCCGGCTGGCGAGCCGTTCGAGGTCGGCCGCGCCGTCGAGCGTTTCGCGGAGCCGTTGGCGGGCGAGCGCGGCCGACGCGAGCGCCTCGATGCAGTCGAGTCGGCGGTCGAGTTCGGCGCGGTCGCGACGCGGCCGGGTTACCCACTCGCGGAGGAGTCGACCGCCCGGACTGGTTTCGGTGTGATCAAGCACCGAAACCAGCGAGCCCTCGCGGTCGCCGTGCATCGTCTCGACCAGTTCGAGGTTGCGCTGGGTCGTCGCATCGAGGGTGAGGTGGTCGTCGGCCGTGTACGGCTGGAGTCGCGTCATCGACTGGCGAACCCCAACGCCGGTGTCGTCGACGAACGCGAGAATTGCGCCCGCCGCGCGAACCGCCAGTTCGGAGTCGAGCCCGATGCTGTCAAGCGTTTCGGCGCCGAACTGCTCGCCGACCGTATGGCGGGCGCGACCGGGCGCAAACGCCTCGGTTTCGAAGCGCGCCAGCGAGGCGTCAGTGCGCTCGCGAAGCGTCGACAGGAAGTCGTCGTCGCTGCGAACGGCCGGCCCGGGCAGGATTTCGACGGGGTCGAACCGGTAGAGTTCGGCGTGTGCGGCCGCCGCGGTGGCGACCTCGCAGACGTGAAACTGGCCGGTGGTGATGTCGGCAAACGCGAGGCCGTAGGGGCCGCCCACGTCGTCGTCAGCAGCCGCGCCAGCGGCGTTGGTGCGGTCACCAGCGGCGTGGTCTGTGGGGGCGCTGGCGGTCATCGGCCGGCCCGAAAGCGGCAGTGGGCGGACGACCGCGGCGAGATACTGCGCGTCGCTGTCGCTGGTTTCGAGCAGTGTCCCGGGCGTGACCGTTCGGGTTATTTCCCGAGAAAATTCGCCGTCGTCGTCCTCGAACTGGTCGGCGACGGCGACGGTGTAGCCGCGTTCGACGAGCGCCTTCAGATAGGGCGTGAGCTCCGACAGCGGAACGCCCGCCATCGGATACGACGAGCCGTGTGAGGATTTCGTCGACACCGTCAGCTCGAGTTCCTCGCTCACCAGCTCGGCATCATCGGCAAAAAATTCGTAGAAATCACCGCACTGCATCGCCAGCAGGTCGGCATCGGTATCGCGTTTGAGCGAGAGAAACTGCTCGACGATTCCCTGAGCCATACGGCCATTCGGACGGTCGACCGGTAAAACGCTACGGTCGCTGTCGTCGTGAAGGCGAACCAGTCGTCGAGAAAATCAGTCGTCGCTCACGACGTGGCGCTCGCCGTCACTGTCGTATTCGTAGACGACCCCGTCCTCCTCGTCGGCGGTCGCGTTGTGCGAGCCATCGCAGTACGGTTTGTTGTCCGACAGCCCACACTGGCAGATGTAGATGCCACCGCCCTGGGCTTCGAGTTCGTCTTCGTCGATTGCATACGGTCCTTGCTCCTCTTGGATGACTTTGCGTGCCATATGCACACATACAACTAAATGTATATAAACAACCCCGTTACAGCAGGGTTAGTTCGAGCACTACCCGTCACGAACCGTTACGACGAAACCACCACCGACAACGACGCCAGTCGCTCGATTGCGGTGTCGACGTCGGGTGCGGCGAGAACGACGCTGACTGACTGCCCCTCCGGTTCACTGCGAGCCAAAAATGGAACGCCATTGTTCCTCGTGTCCGCGGGCGATTGTCCGGTCTCCTCGCCAGCCGCCAGTAACACCGGTTTTGGCCACGCAAGTGACCCGATAGCGTCGTCAACCGCGTTGTCGAGTCGACAGCGAACCGCGACCCGAAGTGTTGGGTCGTGTTCACGGAGCGCGAGCAACCCGTCAGCGAGGGTGGAGTCACCACCGACGTCGACGGTGTCAGCGGTATCGGCTGACGTTCGCCCGGAACCGACGAGTTCGGCGGCCGACTCGCTATACGGCGTCGCGGCGATACAGGCGAAACCGTCGACGGGCGCAATGGCATCGAACTCACCGACAGCGAGCCGGTTCGCAAACTGGTCGGCTGCTGCACCGGCGTCAACGCGTTCGGCACGCTCGCGAAGCCCGACAAGGTGGTGGACCGATCCCGGTCCGTTGCCGACATCGATGCCGTACCGGACAGCGCGCTCCATGAACGCAACGCCGGCGGCGACCGCGTCGTGGAGCGATTCGCCGGCAGCCAACCGGGCGGCAATCGCGCTTGAGAGCGTACAGCCCGAGCCGTGGGTTGCCTCGGTGTCGACGCGGGGGTGGCTGAACCGCTCGGTTTGGATTTTGTCGCCGTCGGCGACAACGAGCGTGTCGACAACGCGGTCGCCCGCGATGTGGCCCCCTTTGACAAGTGCCGCGTCGGCACCCTGCTCGACAAGGGTCTCGCCGGCAGCGGCGGCCGCCTCTGGGCTGTCGACGGTGCTGCCGGTCAGAATTTCGGCCTCATCGACGTTCGGCGTGAGGAGCGTTGCCCGCTCGATGAGTGCGTCGTAGGCGGTTTCGGCGGCTTCGCTTAACAGGCGGTCACCCGTCGCCGCCACCATGACAGGGTCAACGACGACGCTCCCCTCGAACGCCGCGAGACAGTCGACAACGGTTTCGATCACGTCGGCGGTCGCGAGCATCCCGGTTTTGACCGCCGCGGGCGCAAAGTCGTCGATGACGGCGTCGTACTGGGCGGCGATGTGGTCGATCGGCAGCACGTGGACATCGTGGACGCCGACGGTGTTCTGGGCGGTCGTCGCGGTGACAACGCTGGTGCCGAACGCGCCGTGGGCCTCCATCGTTTTGAGGTCGGCCTGAATCCCCGCGCCGCCGCCTGAGTCGCTGCCGGCGATGGTGAGCGCAACCGGTGGCGACACCGGCGCGTACTGGCGACGACCCGGCGGTTCGCGACCACCGGTCGAGCCGCGACGGTCTGTCGGTTCGTGGTGGCTCATCGATTCCTCCAGGCGGACTCGGTGTGGTGGGTCAATCCGTGCGAGACAGTCGGTTCGACACGGCCGAACCGGGTCGGGAGTAGCAGGCTCACCGTATGGAGCATGGGTCATCGTTGGGGCGACGGTGATTAATTTCTCTGGGTCTCGGATCGGATCGCGAGCGCGACGGATCGACGTGAGTGGTGAGAAGCTGAAAAGCAAACACGGCCCATCCGTTCGGTGTCGACACCGTACAGCAGTCTTATACGGCCCTGCGCCGAACATCCGACAACGAATGACGGACTCGGAGCCATCGCGAACGGTTTCACGGCGTGCGGCACTGACAGGTGCGGCGGGTGCCCTCGTTGCGAGCGCCGGCTGTGTGCGACGGCTTCGAACCACCGTCGGCGGCGACAGTACCGGCCAACTCGTCGTCAGAATCACGATTCCCGTTGGCGACTACGATCCGTTCGCCGCCCCCATCGCGCGCCACCTCATCGACGGACTCGAAGCCGCGGGTATCGACTACCGACTAACGCCGGCTTCACAGGACGAACTGTACCGGCAAGTGCTGTTGGCCGCCGATTTCGACATCTATATCGGACGACTGCCAACTGACCGCCAGCCCGACCCGGACGTGCTGTATCCGCTGTTACACTCGAAATTCCGTGGCGAGGTTGGCTGGCAGAACCCGTTCGGCTTTACCAACCCCGACTGTGACGAACTGCTCGACGACCAGCGTCGCGAGCGGGGAACCGACCGACAGGAAACCGTTGACTCGCTCCAATCGCTGCTGGGTCAGACCCAGCCGTTCGTCCCGTTGGTTCGACCCGAGATCATCTCAGGCGTCAGACGCGACCGGTTCGACGACTGGGAAGACGCCATGACCGAACCGCCAACCGGCCTTTTGCGACTCAACCGGCTGGACGCCGACGACGGCCATCTCACGCTCGGAACGACTGATCCACGCGTGACCGAAAACCGAAATCCAATCTCGGCAACGTACAGTTACGACACCTCAATCGTGAGCCTGCTGTACGACCCACTCGTGATCGAAAGCGGTGGGGAGCGCCGGAACTGGCTCGCCAGCGGCATCGAGTGGGAGTCGGCGGCGACCCCTGAACAGGAGGAAGCAGCCAACGCAACCGTCACGCTCCGCGAGGATCTCCAGTGGCACGACGGCGAGCCGTTGACCGCGGCCGACGTTGCGTTCACCTTCTCGTTTCTCGACGACACCGCCGCCGGATCAGCCGCCAGTTCGGTTCCCTCACCGAGGTTTCGCCAACAGAGCTCGCTCATCACGGCGGCAACCGCACTCGACGACAGAACCGTCCGACTCACGTTCGATGAGGCGAGCGAGGAGGTCGCCGAAGGGGCGCTCACGGCACCGATCTTTCCCGAGCACATCTGGAGTGAGCAAACCGAGATCGCATCGATTGCGGGCGTCGAACTCAGCGAGGCGGCGACCGAGGCGATGGTCTGGGACAACCCCGAACCCGTCGGCAGCGGCCCAATCCAGTTCGAGGAGGCAACCGATGGCTCGTTCGTGACGGTGTCGCGGTTCAACGACCACTTCCTCGCGCGAGCGTCGAACAACGAGGACAGCACTGACGACGCCGACGGCGACCTCGCGTTTCCGGTGTTCGAAGAGCTCACCGTTGATCTGTTGTCGTCGTCGCCGGTGCTTGTCGAGTCGCTGTCGGCCGAAGACATCGACGCCACCATCTCACCGCTCGATCCGGCCGAGGTCGAACGGATCGAGGACGAACCGCCGCTGTCGCTGGTGACCGCGCTCTCGTATGCGAGCTATCATCTCGGCTTCAACACGCGAAGCGAACCGTTCGGCGATCCGAGCTTCCGGCGGACGATCGCCCGGCTCTGTGACAAAGCCGCCCTCGCAGCCGAGGTGTTCGGGGGGTACGGCGAACCGGTTGCCAGCCCGCTTGCGGGCACCGACTGGCTGGCCGATGAGCTGCAGTGGGACGGCACCGATCCGGTCGCACCGTTCCTCGGTGAGAACGGCGAGGTCGACGACACACGCGCGAAAGACGCGTTCCGTGACATTGGCTACCGGTACAACGCGAACGACGAACTGATTGTATAGGCGTCGACGCGAGTTGTACACAGACAAAAACCGCTCGGCCGCAACCCGAGCCAACACCGCTTTATTTGTCGACTGTTAGATATGGACGATATGAACAGACGAACGGTGTTGGCGACGGCGGGCGTTGTCGGCGGCGTTGGGCTGTCGGGGTGTCTCGGGTTGGTTGATGGGCTCACGACGTTCGAAGCAAGCGTTGCCGATGTCGACGAATCCGCGCTGTCGGAAACCGGGTATGACGAAACCGGCGTCGACGAGATTGTCAACGAACGGACGTTCGAGGCCGCTGGAGAGTCCGAAACCGTCGAGGTGACGAGCTATCTGGCCGAGCACGCAAAACAGATCGATATGGGGCCGATTGGCGAACAGGAGACGGCGACATTCAGCGTACTTTCCTCGCCGAAAGTCGAGGCAGTGGGGCGATCGTTCAATCCGATCGAGGAGATGAATACCGAGGAGATCGTCGAACTCATCGAGGACAACTACGACGACATCGGCGAACTCAACAGAGAGTCGGATCACGAGATCACGCTCGTCGACCAAACGGTCGACGAGTCGATCTTCAGCGCGCCCGCCTCGATCGACGGCCAGCCGTTCGATCTCGCGCTGCACGTCACGACGGCGGCCGAACGCGGCGACGACTTCGTCCTCGCGATCGGCGCGTATCCACAGGAGGTCGAATCGCAAGAGAAACCCAACATTCGAACGCTCATCGAGGCAGTCACGCCCGCCGATGACCGCGAAGACAGTGACGAGGCTGAAGACGAAGACGACACCACGAATGGCGAGGCTGAAGACGGAGACGACGGGCTCCTGGGTGAGGACGATGCAGACGACGAGAACGACGCCGGCGATGACAACGACACCGATGAGCAGAGTGACGACGAGGGGCTGCTCGGACTGTAGCTGATTGCCTTCGTAACGCCGATACTGTTTTTTACACGAACAAAAAACTCCCATTGAATGAATCGTCGCCGCGGGCTGTTGGTCGTCGCACTCGTTGTGCTCGCAGGAGCGTACCTGTTGGCCGGCGGCGTCGGCCTGAGCACCGAAGACCCGCCAGCCCAAGAGATCGACAGCGTGGATGATGCCGAACTCATCCAACCAACCGAAAACGGCAGCTATCTGTGGCCCTACACCAGTCGATCCCGGTCGGTAGAGCACCGAACGCTCGCGATCAACCTCATTATTCACGCGCCGCCCGATGAGGCACGGACCGCGCTGATCGAACGCAGCGATCTTGACTGGGAAGAAACCAACGAGACGATGGAGGATGCGGGCACCGACACCTACGAGATTTCGGTCGACGACGGTGTCGACTGGGACGATGCGGACGGCTCAACCCGATACTCCTACATCGACCGTTCACCACACGGTGGCGAGGGCGAGTGGGTTGATGAGAGCTACCAGTTACACAGCGGGGCGTATCTCGGCTCGCGACACCACATCCGCGCGTACAGTTCGGAAGATGACAACTGGACGGCTATTCAGGTTCACCACGAGTACTTCGATTGGTTCCGGCTTCGTCACACCGTCACCGACATCGATAATGCGCGCGTCATCATCGAGGACGACTTCATCGAACAACCGTTCGTTACCTCGGTCAGCCGCAACTATTACGGTCTCGACGGCGGCTGGAGCGACGGCTGGATCAGCGAGATCGAGCTCGCAACCGCGTTGTTGCTGTTGACGTTCGTCAGTCACCGAACGCGCCGAACCACCATCACCATGGGCCGTGATCTCACACAATGGGCCAGTAAAAACCGCTACGGCTTCGTGTTGGCGGCGAGCCTCGCGGCGCTCCTCTTGGGCGTCCGGTTTGCGGGGATTGCCCTTGAGGCGACGGTGACGAGTCAATCCCCACAGATTCTCGCGGGGGTGTTGTACCCGCTGCTCGTCTTCGGGCCACCGATTCTCGTGGCGGTGTTGGCCCCGCGGCTTGACGCGTTGCCGGCGTTCGGCTTTACGCTCGCCGGCATGGGGGTGGGCTTCGTCTACGACTTCGCCGCGATCGGCCTCGGCGTTGTTCCCATCGAGTTGGTGCTCCACCGGCTCGGCCTCGTGATCGCGCTCGGTGCGTTTGCCGCCGCCATCGTCGGCTCGCACAACCGCGAACCGGACGAGTGGGAGGTCGCCGACGCCGATCCGCCGTTGACGCTCCTCACGATCGCCGCGTGGTTCCTCGGGCTCGCGCTCCCGCTGTTCGGCTACATCTGAGCCGGAACAGCGAGCACAGGTAGCTAGCCTTTTTATATTCTTGGGACCGAACTGCTCTTACGTTACGCCGGCACCCACCGGGTACACCATCCTCACAGAACGATGCTCCTCTCGCTCCTCATCGAAATAACCCTCGTCGTCGGCGCGTGCATTCTGGTCGGCGCGGTCACGATTGTCGGCCGCACGCGACTCAGCGAGTTGGCCAGCGAGTTCCGGCCGCGGCTCCGTCAGTCGGGCCCGTATCTGATTGCGCTTGCCGTGTTGTTGGCGTTCAACTCGGTGCTCAGAGATGTCACCGACGAGTTCTCCTGGTTTGTCGGCTGGGAGATTACCGGCGCAATCGAGGCCATCGAGGGCAACTTCATCGGCTTCGTCCAGTCGTTTCAGACGGAGTTGTTGACGACGTACTTTTCGTACATCTACGTCCACGGCTACGTGTTTTTGCTCGTATTTCCGTTGTTCGCCTACATCGCGCTCCAGCGCCAGCAGCGGTTTCGCGAACTCGTCGTCGCCTACGGGTTGAACTACGTGCTGGGAACCGTGTTGTACGTCATGTTCATTGCCTTCGGGCCCCGAAACGTCGGCATCGGCGAGAGCCTGTTGTACACGACGTTTCCACAGTTTCAGACGCTCACCACCGAGATCAACAACCCGACAAACGTGTTCCCCTCGTTGCACACGTCGCTGTCGGTGACCGCCGGCATCTTTGCGTACAAAACCCGCGAGGCGTATCCCGCGTGGCTCCCCATCGCCGCCGTGCTCGCGGGGAGCGTGGTTATCTCGACGATGTATCTCGGCATTCACTGGGCAATCGATGTCGTCGCCGGCATTGTGCTCGCGGCGGGGTGTGTCTACGGCGCCGAGCGCTTCGTCGCCGCACAGGATCGCTGGGTGGCGGCGGCTCCGGAAGGAAAATCGGCACTCCTTGAAGTACCCCATCTCGGCCCGCGAGTCGAGATGCTCTCGGCGGCCGTCGGGGCGACGCGATGGACCGCCCGGTTCGAACGTGAGAGCGACGCGGACAGCGACTCGAACGAGGTCAGTAGCGACTGAGCGGACGGGTCAAAAAACGACGTCTCGCAATCAGTGAAGTTCGGCGAGCGAGCCGAAGTCGTCGACGGGCATCACGGAGTAATCGACGGTGAGCGTGTCTTGGGTCGCCCGAATCTTGCCGACGAACGTCGAGATCTCGGTGAGTTCGCCCTCAAGAACAAACAGTTCCATGCAGTAGTGGTTGCCGACGTGGCTGTGGAAGTTCGAGGCGACAAGCGACTCGTGTTCGTGCCGAAGGTGCATCATTCGCTCTTCGACACTCGTCGTCTCGTAGTTGAACAACACCGTGACGATGGCGATGAGGTCGCGGTCTTCGAGTCGTTTGTCCTCGAACTCGCCGAGCAGGTTGCGCGAGGCCTCGCGGACGACTTCGCTGCGCCCCGTGTAGCCGTGTTCCTCGGCGAACGCGTCGATTCGGTTGAGCAGTTCTTCGGGCATGGAGACGCTGACAACGGTCATATATTAACTGCGAGCTGAAAGAATATTAACTTTTAGCATTGTGGCGACACATGGCCGGATAATATTGCCAACCACACGCGAAGCAACACCACCAGTTCGCACAGTGCAGTGATCCAGGCCGAACGACGCGATTAGTCAGCCCGCACGTGGCAGCCACCGCTGTACTCGACCGACTCGATCGACTCGATCGGATCGCTCCCACAAACGGGACAGTCGGGATTCTTGCGGTACGGAACCCGCTCGAACGAGAGCGCCATTGCGTCGTAACACAGCATCGTGCCGACCAACGGCTCGCCAGCGCCAAGCAGGAGTTTGACCGCCTCGGTCGCCTGCAGACAGCCGACCGTTCCCGGCAGCACGCCGAGCACGCCGGTCGTCGCACAGTCGGGGACGGCCCCCGGTTCGGGCGCTTCGGCGAACAGACACCGGTAGCACGGCCCGTCGGGGACGAGCGTCGTCACCTGACCTTCGAACTTGTAGATCGCGCCGTGGGCGATCGGCACACCCGCCAGCCGGCAGACGTCGTTAACGAGATACCGCGTGGGGAAGTTGTCGCTCGCGTCGACGACGACATCACAGCCCGCGATAAGCGGTTCTGCGTTGTCGGCGGTCAGTCGGGTGTGGTGGGTTTCGACGTCCACGTCGGGGTTGAGCCGGTCGACGAACGCGGCGGCGCTGTCGACTTTCGGCCGTCCCACGTCGTCGTCACCGTGAATCACCTGTCGCTGGAGGTTCGAGCGCTCGACAACATCGTCGTCGACGATGACGAGTTCGCCGACGCCGGCGGCCGCGAGATACTGGATGACGGGCGCACCGAGCCCGCCCGCGCCAACGACGAGCACGCGCCCGTCGAGCAGCGCCTGTTGGCCCTCGGGCCCGATTTCGTCCATGATGATGTGCCGCGAGTAGCGATCCAACTGGGTAGCGTCGAGTGCGAGGCTCATGTGGCCGGGTTCGGGCGGCGCGCGAATAAGGATATGGTCGCTCCCCGCTCGCGCGTAGGTCCAGCGTGTTCGGTTCGCGTTGTGGCGGCGGTAACACCACCGTCCCCTCCTATCACTTCTGTTATCTGCAGTATAAGACGCTGCAGCACGAACACGAGTGTGAGCTACGATGAGCACAAATCCAACACACGTACTGGTTGTTGGCGCAACGGGCAACCAAGGCGGTGCAGTCGTCGATCACCTCCTCGAAAGCGCTCACGAGTTCGAGATTTCCGGACTCACTCGTAATTCGTCAAGCGAGACAGCGAATGCGCTCGCCGAGCGAGGCGTCTCCATGGTCGAGGGCGACCTCAGTAAGCCCGAAACGCTCCGTGAGCCCGTTCGTGCAGCGGACGCGGTCTTCGCCGTGACGAACTTCTGGACACAGGGCTTTGACGCGCAAGTGCAACAGGGGAAAAATATCGCGACTGTCGCGAGCGAGGAGGGCGTCGAGCAGTTCGTCTTTTCCGGTGTCGGAAGCCACGAAACGGAGACCGGCATTCCGCACTTCGACTCGGCCAACGAGATCGACAAACACATTCGATCGCTGGATCTTCCGTATACGATCCTCAAGCCGGTGTTCTTTTTCGAGAACCTCGAGGCGTTCGTCGAGAGCATCATCGAAGAGGGAACGCTCGCACTGCCACTCGAACCGGGCGTGAGTTTGCAGATGATCAGCAGCAACGATGTCGGCCGGGCGGCCGCGGTCACCTTTGAAAATCCGGCCGAGTTCATCGGCGAATCGATTGACCTCGCGGGCGACGAACGGACGCTCGAAGAGACTGCAGCGGCTCTTTCAGACGTGACCGGCATTGAGGTGTCGGCCATTCACGTGCCGGTTGAAGACGCGTACGAGAGCTTTGGTGAGGAGTTCACCGTGATGTGTGAGTGGTTCAACGAGGTCGGCTACTCCGCAGAGATCGATTCACTGCAGTCGCAGTTCGGGTTCGAGTTCACGACCCTTGAGCCCTACCTTCGCGAGCATGGTTGGGAGGACAAGGACGGAATGGCATCGGTTCCCGGCTGGGTTAAAGCCATGCAGTAAGCGATTTTCACACGAGTCGATCCGACCGGCTATTTTTTTGGTGAACGGAAAACCGCACGACTCGGAGGCGATCAGTTGGTTATACAAATCGTCGGCCGTGCTGAACGGCCTGCGGCGAACGACTACTTGCCGCGGTTGTCGTTGCTGTTGATGCTCGGACGGACGTGCTCGGTTCCCTTGCCGCGAGTTCGCATGCCGCGGCCCTTGTCGCCGGCGCTGGTCAGCCCGCGGAAGGCCCGCTGGTTGTGCTGGCTGTCACAGATCCAGTTGAGATCGCCGTCGTTCTCGATGGCCGGGTGGCTGGGATCCACGAGGATCACTTCGTGCCACTTCTGCGAGCCGTCTTCGCCGACCCAGTAGGAGTTGAGCACGCGAAGGTTGGGGTATTTGCGCGAGGCACGCTCCTCGGCGATACGCTGGATGGATTTGCGGCGACCGATCCGGTTGACACCCTGTCGTTTGGATCGGCGGCCGGCTTTGTGCCGCTGTTTGCGCGCGCCACCCTTGCGGACGGCGACGCGGGCGACGACGATGCCCTGCTTGGCTTTGTAGCCGAGCGAGCGCGCCTTGTCGAGTCGCGTTGGGCGGTCGATACGCTCGATTGCGCCCTGTTTGCGCCACTCCTGTTTTCGTTGCCACTGCAGTTCGGCGAGTTTGCCCTCCTTTGGGCTCTGCCAGGCGTCTCGGATGTATGAGTATGCACTTCGTGCCATAGATTGTCCTCGGGCGCTTGCGATTCAGTCGGTTCATCCGACCACATTTCGTCCCGGCGAACCGGGTGCCCACTGAGGCCCGTCACAGTGAGTTGGCGACTCTACTGCTGAGAGGTGTTTAATGGCTTCGGGTTTCTGCTGGTGCGTGGTGGTTTGACATGGCGGGGTGTCGACGGTATATATATATTTTTATACGGAATTGCGATGGCTAACATTGCTATACTGCGAGCCCAAATAGTGTGTTATCTCTATATCGAACTACGACGGTGGTGACTAGTCAATATATCTGAATGAGGTAGTGCGAGTCCAATCCATCATCTTCTTGTAAAAAATGTGTGCAACATAGAAAAAGGATGCAAAAAAACGTCAACAGGGCTCCGTAACACAGTTAACCCCAGATATCGGGGAATTCACGAGCGGCGTAGGGCTCGATTGGATCGGACTCGGCCCACATCGACTCAAAGAGGTCGGTTCCCCACCGGACAGCCGACTCCGTTTCCGAGACCACCGTTGCGTTCGTCGGCTCTCCTGACTGGGTCGGAAGGTTGAGGACCAAAAAGTCCTCACCGACGGCATACGAACACGTGGACTGTGTGAGTCGGAGTTCGGCGTGATCTAACACCTTTCCTGCGTCGAGTCCGTCTGTGATACGTTGGGCCCGGGTCTCGACAGCCGAGCGGTTGATCAATAGTCTCGTCTCCGCCGAATCCGGAACGGCGTCCTGGTACTCGGCGGAGAAAAACGGCGAGATAATCAGGCAGTGGTCGGCGTCTCGCATCCGCCGCAGGGCCACCTGGTGGTGTCTGGTAATCTGTGACTCATCGCTGCGCGCGATCTCGTACGCACCGATCTCGGGCAATCGGCGGCGAAACGGTTGCGGGATTCCACTGGCGTCGTGGTTCTTCCAGTACGCCGGATCAGCACTGAGAAACGCGCCAGTGGATTGCCACTGATCGATGGCGTCCGCGACGAGTTGCCCGTGGGCGCTCAGGTCCCACCCCTCGCTCTTTTCAGTCACAATGCCGCGGTCCGCAAGCGTCGACACCGCATCGTAGACGGCCGAATCGCTGGCGTCGACTTCGGCCAGTAGCTCGTCGATTGGGGCCGCTCGCTCGGCAAGCTGCGTGACGATTCCGGTCCGTACTGCCGATGCAATGACGAATTCGTTCGGAGCGTGATCCGACATATATCTATAATATGCAAAA
>LKMS01000026.1 GCA_001563965.1 Haloferacaceae archaeon PL-Br10_E2g29
CGGTCGAGGGTGCGGACAAACTCGCCACACTGGAAGTCGACATCGGCCACGAGGTTCGCCAACTCGTTGCGGGCATCAAACAGCTCCACGATCTCGACGAGCTTCCCGGCACGCGCGTCATCGTCGTCGCCAACATGGAGAAAGCCGAACTGTTCGGCGTCGACTCCAACGGGATGCTGCTGGCCGCCGGCGACGACGCGGACATCCTGACAACCCACGGTGATTCGTCGCTCGGCACACGGGTTCACTGACGGGATCGAACCCCACGATTTCGCGGTCTGTGCGCGTTCGACTGCCACGTTATCGCGATACACGGTTGTTTCGAACCGATCGTATGGTATGGCTTTTTCAAGCCAACACACAAACGACATGCTATGCGAAACGCAAAAATCGTCTGCACGCTCGGCCCAGCCTCCAGCGACTTGGAGACGATCCGAGGACTCACCGAGGCCGGCATGTCCGTTGCGCGGCTCAATGCGAGCCACGGAACCACCGACCACCGAGCCACCGTCATTGATCGGGTTCGGCAAGTCGATGACGAAAGCGACCGATCGCTCGCGCTCATGGTCGATCTCAAAGGTCCCGAAGTTCGAACGGCCGCAATCGAGGGCCACGTCACCCTCGATGTCGGCTCGAATGTCATTTTCGAGCCGGGAACAACGGCGACAAACGAGCGTGTCGGCCTCTCGATGTCGATTTCGGCGGTCGAACCCGGCGACCGGATTCTGCTTGACGACGGGCGTATTGAGGCGACCGTTGTCAGCGTCGACGGCGAGGAAGTGTTGACACGCATTGACTCCGGTGGCAAGCTTTCGAGCCGCAAGGGCGTCAACATCCCCGGCGTCGACCTCGACATCGAACTTATCACCGAGGGCGATCTGGCCGAACTCAAACTCGCCGCCGAAAAAAGCGCGGACTTCGTGGCTGCCAGCTTTGTCCGCGACGGTGAGGACGTCTACTCGATTGCCGACAAACTCGAAGAGTTCGGTGCGGACATTCCCGTCATTGCCAAAATCGAGCGGGCTGGCGCGGTCGAAAACCTCGATTCGATTATCAGCGCCGCCGACGGCGTGATGGTCGCCCGCGGCGATCTCGGCGTCGAGTGCCCGCTCGAAGACGTCCCGATGGTGCAGAAACGCATTATCAAAAAGTGCGTGACGGCGGGCGTTCCCGTCATCACGGCAACCGAGATGCTCGACTCGATGATCAAAACCCGTCGGCCGACTCGCGCCGAGGCCTCCGACGTTGCCAACGCGGTGCTCGACGGCACCGATGCGGTGATGCTCTCGGGCGAAACCGCAATCGGCGACCACCCGATTCGCGTTGTCGAGACGATGGCCAACATCGTCACCCGAGTTGAGTCGACCGACGAGTACGCCGAAACAATCGAACAAGGTGTGCCGACAGCGACCGACCAGTCGCGAACCGAGGCGCTCGCACGCTCGGCCCGGTATCTCTCGCGCGACATCGGTGCCGCGGCGGTTATCGCCGCCAGCGAATCGGGTTACACCGCCCGCAAGGCCGCGAAGTTCCGCCCGCCGGTCCCGATCGTGGCAACAACGCCGAACAAGCGGGTTCGTCGTCAACTCTCGCTCGTCTGGGGCGTCACCCCACAGTATCACCACTACGAGGACAACGTCGACAACCTGCTCGAAGGCAGCGTCCAGGCGGCGATCAACACCGGTGTCGCCGAAAGCGGCGATACCGTCGTCGCCATCTCGGGACTGTTTTCGGAGGTCGAAGGCGCAAACACGACGAACATGCTCAAAGTTCACGTTGCGGCCGAAAAACTCGCGAACGGTAAGCAGATCACCGGCGGCCGCGTCGCCGGACCGCTGGTTCGACTCGACGACGGCGATCTCTCGGACGTTCCCGAGGGTGCGATTCTCGCGCTTGGATCCGATTTCGAAGGCGAGTTCACTGGCGGGATTGACCAAATCGGCGGCATCATCGATGCCCGAGGTGGCCTGACGGGCTATCCGGCCGTCGTCGCCCGCGAACTCGGGATTCCGATGGTGAGCGATGCGACCGTTCCCGACGCCGTCGTCGACGGCCAGACGGTCAGCATCGATGGTGAGCGCGCCATCGTGTTTGCCGGAAACGTGCTTCGGGGCGGCCTTCGCGAGCGCTAAGCGCGGTCGACACGTTCCTCGCGCGGTTCTCTTTTTCACACGACTGTGTGCACAGCGGTAGGTCTATTGGCCAGCACCCACGTTTATTTCGTATGAACAGCCAGGAGTCGCCATCGGATGCGGACGACACGGATACCGAGTGGCGGTTTTCGATCGACGATGTCGGCCCCGAGGCCGAAGCGGCCGCCGCCGAGGCGGCACAACCAGACCCGATCGAACCCGAAGAAATCTCCCTCGAACACGCCACGTTCGTCGCGCTCGGCGTGTTGCTTATGGTGTTGTTTGCGCTGACGGCGCTGTAACGGACGAGGTGGTTGTGGTTCGGTTTGGCGAGGTTGTCCAGGTTCGTCGCGTCGAACCGGCTGTAACCATTAAACGCGTCGAAGCCCTAGAACCGGTATGATACTCGCGCTCCAAGGCAGTCTCCTCTCGCCGGAGACGCTACCGCTGTTGTTGATCACGGCGGGGCTCCTGATTTCACTCGCCGAGGCCTTAGCGCCGGGTGCGAACTTCATTGTCGTCGGCATTGGGCTTCTTGGGGCTGGACTCGTTGGCCTGGCGTTTAGCCCGCTGTTCGCGCTGGGCCCGTTCGCGCTCTCGCTGTTGGTGTTGTTGTTCGGCTCTATCGCCTTCTACGTCTACCACGAGTTCGATTTCTACGGCGGCAAAGGAACGGCCCAGACCAGCGATTCGAACACGCTGCGGGGCATGACCGGCAGGGTCACCGAGCGGGTCAGCCGAACCGGCGGCCAGGTCAAACTCCAGGGTGGCGGTTTCAATCCGTTTTATTCCGCACGGTCAATGGAGGGTGAAATCCCCGAGGGAACCGACGTGATGGTGATCGACCCCGGCGGCGGCAACGTCGTCACCGTCGAATCGCTGGACATCGTCGAGGACGACATCGACCGCGAACTCGCGGCCGACCGGTCGCGAAAGGCGGCCGACCACGCGAACGACGACCCGCCCACGCAGGATGAGACTGCGGCCAAGGAGTTTGCGGAAAAACGCGGCGTCGAAACCGAGACAACTGACCGCAGCGGGGACGAAATGAAAACGGAAGGCGAACGCGACCCGGCGTACGAACGGTAGCTGATCGTATTGAACGGTTGATTCCGCCGGCAGCAACGCTGAACCGACACCGTTGAACCGGTGAGTGTCGCCTCTTTCGCTCGTAATTTGTCCGCCACGGAAGCCGGACGTAGTGGCGTGAAGCCAACGCTTATGGGCGTGTCAGCCCAAGCGTTTGGCATGGAACCATTCGTCCTGCAGGCAGCGCTGACGGTCACCGCAGTCGGCCTGTTGTTCCTCTTTCTCGTCATGGTGACGATCTGGCAAACCGTCGAGATCGTCGACGCCTACGAGAAGAAGGCGCTCACCGTCTTCGGTGAGTACCGAAAGCTCCTCCAACCGGGGTTCAACATCATCCCGCCGTTTGTTTCGCGAACCTACCCGTTCGACATGCGAACCCAGACGCTCGATGTCCCCCGACAGGAGGCCATTACTCGGGACAACTCGCCCGTCACGGCCGACGCCGTCGTCTACATCAAGGTCATGGACGCCAAAAAGGCGTTTTTGGAGGTCGACGACTACAAAAAAGCGGTCTCGAATCTCGCCCAGACGACCCTTCGTGCCGTCCTCGGCGACATGGAGCTCGACGACACGCTGAACAAGCGCCAGGAGATCAACGCGAAAATCCGCGAGGAGCTTGACGAACCCACCGACGAGTGGGGCATTCGCGTCGAGAGCGTCGAGGTTCGTGAGGTCAATCCCTCTCGCGAGGTTCAGCAAGCGATGGAGCAACAGACCTCTGCCGAGCGTCGTCGCCGCGCGATGATTCTGGAAGCCCAAGGTGAACGGCGCTCGGCCGTCGAGAAGGCCGAAGGTGACAAACAGAGTGACATCATCCGTGCGCAAGGTGAGAAACAGAGCCAAATCCTCGAAGCACAGGGTGACGCGATTTCGACTGTCCTCCGCGCGAAATCCGCCGAAGCAATGGGCGAGCGCGCGATCATCGAACGCGGCATGGAGACGCTCGAACGCATCGGCGAGGGCGAATCCTCGACGTTCATCCTGCCACAGGAACTCACCTCGCTCGTCGGGCGCTACGGCAAAACGCTCACCGGCAGCGACGTCCAGCAGAGCAAGGGACTCGACGGCAAGGAGTTCGATGACGACACCCGGAAAATGCTCGGTCTCGACGACATCGACGAAATCCTCGGCGAAATCGACGAGGCCGCCGAGATGGATATCGAACAGCTCGAACAGGAGGCCGAACAGGTCAAAACCGGCGAACCAACTGATATCGCCGGCGGCGACGCAATCATTGGCGATCAGCCACTTGACGAAAAAGACGATGAGCTGCTGACCGAGGCCGACAGGTCGGAGTAAGCCCCTCGGTTGTACTGTCACGTGCTGAACGTTCCGGTAACTATTCGGTTCGTATCCGTTTCGAAACGATACGCAAACCGCACATAACGCGGTCTTACAGGCTGTATCCGTCGACAGCGAAGTTCTTTTACCCTAACCGACAGTATCACCTGGTAGATGGCCGGTTCCGTCGACGAACGCAAGCGGACGACGCTCCGTCGGTTTGCCGCGCTCGGAGCGGCAACGCCGTTCGTCGGCATGGCCGCCGCAGACGACGAGTCCTCGACGAGCGACGTTCCAGACGCGATTCGTGGCTATCTCTCGACGACACCCGGTGCGCACTTTTCGAAACTCCGTGACGACCTCCAACTCGGGACGGGCGAAACCCAACACCACCTCCGAACGCTCGTTGACCGCGACGAAATCGTTTCGCGGCGCGACGGCGAGTACCGTCGGTTTTTCCACGCCGGCCAGTTTTCGCCGTTCGAACAGGTCGCACTCGGCTATCTCCGCCGCGAAACGCCACGACGACTGCTGATCGCGTTGCTTGAATCGCCGACAGACACCGGCAGCGAACTGGCCGACCGTCTCGATGTCTCACGAGCCACGGTGAGCACCTACGCCGGCCAGTTGGAGGACGCAGGGCTGTTGGACCGTGAGGGGCAGTACCGGGTTGCTCACGCTGAAACGGTTCTTGTGTTGCTCGTGCGGTATGCGAACTCGTTCGGGCCGGATGCAGTCGACTTCGCGTCGCGTGCGGACGGGCTCATCACTGTTGAGTGACCAACCAGCGCAGTCGACACGGCCTGCGCGCTGCGCAGTGTCTACGACGTGGAGACCATCCAGGTCGTTCCCGACGAGTAGCCCCACTTTTCGACCGTGATACCGTGATCGCCGTCGACCAGCGGCGCCATGTTCGAGCCCACTTCTTTGGCCGTCATACCGAGTTCGCCGGCGATGAGCCGGGATTTGAAGTACGTTTTGCTCGTCGCGGCCTCGCGGAGATAGCGCAGAATGCGCTGTTGTTTCGGGCTGAGCGTCGGTGTCTCAGCACCGGTTGTCGCCTCGGGTTGTGCAGTCGTGCTCATACGTTCGTAGATGCCAGACGGACTAATAGGGGGTTTGGTACGACCGGTTAACAGCCTCTCGTCTGGCGGTTTTCTCTACGTATGTGAGTCGGAGGAGGGTCCAAGACGGCCAGCGCGGTACGGTTCATTAACAACGCCGCCGTCGATGCGATGCCAGCAAGGCGCACCGCTTCCGGTTTCGCCAGCAACCCAGCGACGCGTTCAGTCACCGGTTACTCGGGATACAGCCGTTCCGAAAGCAGTTCAATGCCGTCGATAAGCCGCGGACTCGGTTGGTTCAACAGCGAATCGTCGACAACGTGGACGGCTGCCGACAGTGCCCAGTCGCGTTCAGTGAGTCGGGTGGGGCGCACTTGGTCGCCGGTGCCACAGATGTGGAGCACCGCGTGGTCGGGGTCGACGGCTTCGACCGTTTCGCGGTCGACTTCGGCTGAGCGTTCGCCGGGTTCCACAAACGGGTAGCGCCCTCCGGCGGCCACAATGGCGTCGGGAACCCAGTTGCCGGCGGCCATCGGTGGATCGGACCACTCCTCGCAGTAGACGACCGGACGGGGCTCGTCGGGAGTGCGTCGACGCGCCGCATCCACGCGGTCGTTGACGACGGCAAGTCGCTCCCGGCAGTCCGCGACCAGTCGCTCACCCGCGTCGTCGACGCCGGCAGCCGCTGCCAGCGACCGAAAGCCATCGAACACGTTGTCCAGCCGGCTCGGTTCATGGTGATGTACGCGGTAGCCCCGCTCGCGGAACTCCTCGCTGAGTTCGCGCTGTAGGCCGTCGCTTGTAGCGATTAGATTCGGTTCGAGCGTGTCGAGTTTGTCGAAGTCGGGGTTCAGCCAGCCACCGACAGTCGGCCGGTCGAGCGTGCAGTGGGCTGTCACGCCCACAATCCGGTCGGCAACGCCGAGCGCGTCGAGCGTGGCGGTCGCACTCGGTGCCAGCGAGACGATTCGATCGGAGGCCATATCCGAACCACGTGGTCGACCCGCAAAATAGCGACGTTTGCTATCAGGAAAATGACTACATTTTATCAGGGACAATCACGCTATATCTGGTGTATGGGTGCGGTTTCGTCGCCATACCAAACTGCTTAAGTGATCTTCTGTCTTTTTGTTGGCAACGATCGCACCCGGATTTTTGTCCGTCGTACCGGGCGCACCCTACCAATGAGTGAACGAACATTTACCAGATCGTCCGGCCGCTCGCCAACCAGACAGCGACGCCGAGGCACCGAATCGGAAACCGAGACTGAACAGACCGGTGACGGCCTGCAGTGTCCCGAATGTAGCGGCAACGTCGTCACCGACGACGAACATGGTGAAACCGTCTGTGACGACTGTGGCCTCGTCATCACCGAGGACTCGGTCGACCGCGGCCCCGAATGGCGCGCGTTCGACAGCGCCGAAAAAGACCAGAAATCCCGTGTTGGCGCCCCGACGACCAACACGATGCACGACAAAGGGTTGAGCACCAACATCGACTGGCGAAACAAGGACGCCTACGGTCGATCCTTGGGTGCGCGCCAGCGCCAGAAGATGCAGCGGCTCCGCAAATGGAACGAGCGGTTCCGCACGCGTGACAGCAAGGAACGCAACCTCAAGCAGGCGCTCGGCGAAATCGACCGCATGTCCAGCGCCGTCGGCCTGCCTGACAACGTCCGCGAGACCGCCTCGGTCATCTACCGTCGCGCGCTGAACGAGGATCTCTTGCCGGGTCGGTCGATCGAGGGTGTCGCGACCTCCTGTGTGTACGCATCGGCCCGGATGGCGGGCGTTCCACGCAGCCTCGACGAAATCGCCGACGTGAGCCGTGTCGAAAAAAGTGAAATCGCCCGGACCTACCGCTACGTCGTCCGCGAACTCTCGCTTGAAGTTCGACCGGCCGACCCCGAACAGTACGTTCCTCGGTTCGCCTCCTCGCTTGATCTGTCCGAAGAGTCCGAAATGCGTGCCAAACAGCTGTTGAAAAACGCCAAAGAACAGGGCGTCCACAGCGGCAAATCCCCCGTTGGTCTCGCCGCGGCCGCCGTCTACGCCGCTGCGCTGTTGACCAACGAGAAAACCACACAGGCGGCCGTCTCGGAGGTCGCCGACATCTCCGAAGTGACGATCCGCAACCGCTACCACGAACTGCTCGAAGCAGAAGAAGAAATGCTGGTGTAACGGGGCGAGTGCGTTGGGCGGGTCGCTGTTTTGCTGATTTTGAGTGGTCGAAGTTTGATACGTCGCTACGTGTGTTGGCGACGTTGCTGAGACGTCCGGCTGTTCTGCAGGGTTCATGTGCTCTTTGCTGTGTTGTTGCCAACGGAGATGCGTCGGCAGTAAGTCGATGCTCTGTGCCGCACCGCGAGAACAACGCTCCACTCATCACGGTCTGTTGATGAAAAACGGTAGTTCGCGATCACCCCGGCTGTTGCTCAGCGGAAACGTCGTCAACACAGTCGAGTTGAACAACTCGCGACGGCAGCAGTAACAGACTGAAACTCACTCAGGCGTCGGCTTCGGCTTCGTCGTCAGCCTCGTCGGCTTCGGCTTCGTCGTCAGCCTCGTCGGCTTCGGCTTCGTCGTCAGCCTCGTCGGCTTCATCTTCACCGTTGTCTTCGACAGCAGCCTGTTCTTCCTCTTCGACCCAGTCATCGAACTCGTCTTGATCGACGACCTCAATGGTGAAGTACATGTTCGAGTGCGCCAGGCCACAGTACTCCGAACAGTAGCCCTGGTAGGTGCCCGTCTCGCTCACGTTGGTCTTGATGTAGGTCGTCTGGTCGGGGATGGCGTCCATCTTCAGGCCGAGTTCGGGCACGTGGAAGCCATGAATGACATCAGTCGCATCGATTTGGAAGTATAAGTCCTGATCAGCCGGGACCACCACCGTTGGACCCGCACCGGAGCCACCGTACTCGAGATCCTCATCGAGGTAGCCGTTGTCGCTCGCGTTGTAGCGCATATCCCAGCCCCACTGGTAGGCTTCGGCTTGGACGAGCACGTCGTTTTCTTCGGGGGCGACTTCGTCTTCGCCGCCGGTGAACGTGACGCTCTGGTCGGCCATCACGCCGTAGGAGGCGACGCCAACAAAGAGCAGAATTACGGCGGTTGCAACCGTCCACGTAATTTCGAGCCGCCGGTTTTCTTTGGTCGGTTTGGGGTTCTCGTTGTCCTTGAATCGGATGACGGCGTAGATGAGAACAACTTGGACGACCAAGGTGATCGGGAGGGCGATCAACAGCAGTTTGTTGTTCAGTTCGTAGATCAGGTCGGCGGTGACCGACTGGGCGGCTACCGGCTGGGCGAGCAGCGCAAGCAGCGCCACCGACAGCACGGACCCGAGGACGAGACGCCTGAATTTCATCTTGGCTTCGCTTAGAATGGGTCGCGTAAATACCTACTGACTCCGCAGGTCACACAGCCGAGTGACCGCGGACTGACACGCCACGTTCGCTTGCGACAATCACCGGGCGCGTTCGGCGAAACGGGGCTCCTAAATACGTCCCGGCCCTACCTCCCGACAGTGAGTGTGACTACTGAATCGCCCGGCCGGTTTTCGGTGCTGCTGGCGACAACGGCGATGGGCGTCTACTTCCTGTTGCTCGTCGGCGTTGCCACCGCTGTCACCGACGCGGCGGCCGCCTGCACCGCATGGCCCGCCTGCGGTGATGGCTGGTCGCTGCCGACGACGACCGACGGGTGGATCGCATTCGTCCATCGACTTGTCGCAGTCGCCGTCGGTCTTGGCGTGCTGGCGACGACGATTCTCGCCTGGCTGACCGACACCAGCCGCCGCGTTCGGGCGGCGCTGACGGTTGCACTCGTTCTGTACCCCGCCCAAGCGGGTCTCGGAGCGCTCGTCGCGACGACCGTCGTCAGCGAGACGCTCTCGGCGGTTCATCTGCTCGCTGGGATCACCATCTTCGGCAGCCTGCTTGCCGCGCTGACGTGGTGGCTCGAAGCCGAAACGGGCGATCCAGATGATGTGCCGAGCGCGCCACCCGAACGCTCCGAACCGCTGGAGCCGACCGATCGACCGCCGATTCCAACCGACCCTGTCGCCCGAACCAAAGCAACGCTGTTTGCGTACTTCCGGCTGATGAAGCCCCGGCTGATGTGGCTGCTGTGTTTGGTTGCGGCCGCCGCAATGGCGCTCGCCGGTGGCCCCGGTTTGACGACGTACACGGTGGCGGCCACGCTCGTCGGTGGCTCGCTCGCCATTGGCGCGTCGGGCACGTTCAACCACATTCTCGAACGCGACATCGACCGTCGCATGGCACGCACCAACGACCGGCCGCTGGCGACCGATCTGGTTCCGCTCCGGAATGCGGTCGCCTTCGGTGTCGTTCTGACACTGTTGTCGCTTGGGCTGTTTGCGACGATCAACTGGCTGACTGCGCTGCTCGGTCTCGTTGCGATTTTGTTTTACAGCGTTGTCTACACGCTTATTCTCAAACCCAACACCGTCCAGAACACGGTTCTCGGCGGCGCGGCCGGCGCGCTGCCTGCGCTTATCGGCTGGGCTGCGGTCACGGGCACAATCGGTGTGGGCGGACTGTTGTTGGCGACGTTCATTTTCCTGTGGACGCCTGCGCACTTTTACAACCTCGCGCTGGCGTACAAGGACGACTACGAGCGCGGTGGGTTCCCGATGATGCCCGTTGTTCGCGGCGAAACGGCGACGCGGCGACACATCCTGTGGTATCTCGGGGCGACCCTGTTGGCCGGCGCGGCGCTCACCGCTGCAAACACGCTCGGCTGGCTCTACGTGCTGACGGGCGTTGTTTTCGGCGGCGTGTTCCTCTGGTTCGTGATCCGGTTGCACTACGAACAGACCGAAGCTGCGGCATTTCGTGCATTCCATGCCTCGAACGCCTATCTCGGCTTCGTGCTGGTGGCCATCGTCGTTGAAGGGCTCGTGATCTGACCTGAGCATCCCCATGTCCAACTCAAGCGATACCACCGACGCCGCATTTTCGATTCCACTGCCCGCCGACCGACGGCTCTACTGGTTGTTGTTTCTCAACAGTCAGTTTCTGGCAATCGCACTCTATGTGGCGTTCACGCAGGCGACGCTTGCGTCACTCCGACTCATCGGCTATGCGTTCATCTGGATCAACGTCTCCGCGTGGGTCGTCGCCAACACACGGCCTGTCGCCACCTCACCTTCCGTTCGCCGTCGGGCCCGGCTTCTCGCAGCCGGTTACTTCGGTCTCCTGGCGTTCGCCGGCGGCCTCATCGGCTTCGGCATCGGTGAGGCGGCAACCGGCTTCCGGATTGCGCCGCTGCCGCCGGGCTTCGGTCCCGCGATACTCTACAGCGGTGAGCTCGTGACAATCAACCTCCTGCCCGTCTATCTGATCGGCTACGCGGCGCTCGCGTATCTCGTCTACGTGACTGTGATCGACGCCTCGTCGTCGGCGGCAGCCGGTCTGCTCGGACTGTTTTCGTGTGTTTCGTGTTCGTGGCCAATCATCGTCTCGTTGGCTTCGGCGGCGACTGGGAGCGGCTCAGTGCTCGCCGCCTCGGCGCTGCAGGTTTCCTACGGCCTGTCGACGGCCGTATTCGTCCTCACCGCGGGGCTGTTGTACTATCGGCCCACTATTTTCCGGTGGCTGACCCGGCTTCGATGACCCGTTTGTGACCGATACTACTCAGTGCCCCCAGCGGCGCCCCTCCTCGTCGAATCGCGCATCGGTAATCCGGTCGTGTTGCTCGCGACTGATCGACACATCGGCGGCCGCGACGTTTTCGTCGAGTTGGCCGACGGTTCGCGCACCGATAATCGGAATGCAGGTGAACGCCTGTTGATCCATCAGCCAGCGCAACGAAACCTGTGCGGGCGTGGCGTCGACCTCGTCGGCGACCGCGCGAATCTCATCGAGCACTTTCCAGCCGCGCTCGGAGAGATAAAACCGCTCGAAGCGGTCGTCGAAACTGCCACGCGAGCCGTCGGGCGCGCGCACGGATTTTGGATCGTCGGGGTCATCTCGCGTGTATTTACCCGTCAGAAACCCACCGGCCAGCGGCGAGTACGGGCAGACTGCGAGGTCTTGGTCCGCACAGACGCTGAGGTACTCTTCGACGTCCTTGTAGTAGCCTGCATGGAACAGCGGCTGGGTGACCTCGAAGCGCTCGTAGTCGTTGCCGTCGCTCTTCCAGAGCGCTTTCATGAGTTGCCACGCGGCCATCGTTGACGCACCGAGATAGTTCACTTTGCCCTCCTCGACGAGCCGATCAAGCGCCGAGAGCGTCTCCTCGATTGGCGTCTGTTCGTCCCAGCGGTGGATGTAGTACAGATCGAGGTAGTCGGTGCCGAGTCGTTCGAGCGTGCCGTCGATCTGGTTGCGGATGTGGGTTCGCGAGAGCCCCGAGCCGTTGGGATTCTCGTCGTCGAAGCCGAAGTACACCTTCGACGTGATGACGAAATCAGCACGGTCGCGGTCGGCGAGCCAGCTGCCGATGTACGACTCGCTGGTACCGTTCGGATCGCCGTACACGTTGGCCGAGTCGATGAAGTTGCCGCCGGCGTCGGCGAACGCGTCGAGTAGTTCGTGGGCATCGCTCTCGTCGGTTTCGAGCACACCACTGGTTCGCCGTCCAAACCGCCAGGTGCCAAAACAGAGTTCCGAAACGCGCGTGCCCGTCGAGCCGAGCTGTCGGTAGTCCATGGTGGCGATTCCGGCCGACGGATCAAAGTCTCTCCGGCTAGGTGGGCCGACGCAGTCCGTTGTTCGGAACCGACACCGCCACCGAGGTGTGGTCGGCGAAACAGAATCCTTAGGCCCGGCGCTCCCCGAGAGAACACATGAACGAGGCAGTCGTCGCCAGCGGCATCACAAAACGCTACG
>LKMS01000027.1 GCA_001563965.1 Haloferacaceae archaeon PL-Br10_E2g29
CCGATTGGTGAATCTGGAGGTAACTAATGACGAGGCGCTTCGAGTAGACGACGTCGACAATCTGCTCAATGGGGATTGCTTTGTCCGTAAATTTTGATCTGGCGGAGCGCTCGATGTGGACGGTGTTTTCGTATACACGGATGGTTCCGTCCTGAAACTCACAGGTGACGAGCGGCTCGCTCTCGGTCGAACCGCCAGCCGAGGGTTCCTCTGGCTCGTCGTTACGTCCGGAAAACTCCGCCATTGACCGCTAGTTGTGGGTGTGCGCGAAAAAAGATACCGTCCACCCTCTCGTTTCACGACTGATTGTCGTGGGGCTCGGTATCGACGCGGAACTGCGAGACTCTCTGCGGATCGCGTTGCTCACACCGTGTCCAACGCCGACTACCGGATGAGCTTGTTTCGGTCCGGATCGAACAACGGCTCGTCGCGAACCGTCGCGTCGTACACTTCGCCCTCGCAGTGAATCTCGACCGACGTGCCAGCCTCGGCGTACTCGTCGGGGACGTAGGTGTACGCAATCGACTCGCCGATCGAGTAGCCGTAGTCGCCGGCCTGGACGTAGCCGAGCGTCTCGCCGTCGGCCACAACGGGCCGGCCACTCAACATGATGTCCGTCGAGTCGTCGAGCGTGAGCGGGACGATCCGGTTGTCGATGCCGGCTGTGCGAGCGGCTTCGAGCGCCTCCCGGCCGATGAAGTCGGTATCCATGTCGACGGCGAACGGCAGGCCCGCTTCGAAGGGGTTCGCGTCGGTGTCGATGTCAGTTCCCCAGAGCCGGTACCCCTTTTCGAGCCGCATCGAACTCAGCGCGCCGCCGCCCATCGGCCGGACGCCGAGATCCTGGCCGGCCGCCCAGAGCGTCTCCCAGAGTTTCGCGCCGTACTCGGTGGGTGCCCACAGCTCCCAGCCGAGTTCGCCAACGTACGACACCCGCAACGCGATCACCGGCACCTCGCCGACGTACAGCTGTTTGGCCCGGAAGTACGGGAAGCCCTCGTTGGTCACGTCGGCATCGGTGACCCGCTGGAGCAACAAGCGGGCGTTGGGACCCCAGAGCCCGATCGTCGACTTCGCGCCCTCTTCGATGGTGACCGAGACCGTTTCGGGCGCGTGCTCTTTGAGCCAGCCGCCGTGGATGCCCGGCGAGTTGCCGCCGCCGGTGGTCACCATGTAGCGCTCGTCGTCGAGCCGAACCACCGTCACGTCGGCGAGAATACCGCCGCCCTCGTTCAACAGCAGCGAGTAGCGAACCTGTCCGATATCGATGGCAACGTCGTTGCTACAGACCGACTGGAGGAACGCCTCGCTGTCTTCGCCTTCGACCATGATCGAACTGAACGAGGTCATATCGAACATCGAGACCTTTTCGCGGGTGTGCAGATGTTCGGCGGCCTCGATTGGCGAGCGGTTGATCGCCTGCCAGCCGTCCTGTTCGGGAATCCGCTCGCGGTAGCGCTCGACGAGATCCGCATTCGACTCGTAGTACTGCGGCGACTCCCAGCCGCCGCTCTGGTAGAACGCCGCGCCGAGTGCCTCCTGATGCGGGTAGAACGGACTGCGTCGCAGCCCGCGGTGGTCGCTTGGTTGCCAGCGCGGTTCGACGATGCTGTACACCTGCTCGTAGCGTTTTGCGCCACGGTCGACGAAGTACTCGGTCTCGCCGGCGTGTGGCTCGAACCGCCGGACGTGGATACCGCCGGTGTCGACGGGGCCCGACGGCAGTCGTGGCACGCCGGTTTCCATCCACTCGGCGAGAATCCGGCCGTAGCCGCCCGAGTGGGTCCACCAGATCGCCAGCCCCGTCCAGAGGCCGTCGACCGCGGCGGTCTCGCCGACTGCGGGCATCCCGTCTGGCGTGAAGACGAAAATCCCGTTTTCGGTCACCGCGTAGTCGATGTCGGCGGTCGCCGGCAACAGCTCGTCGAACGCCTGTTTCGCGGATTTGTCGCGGCCGCGGTGGGTCGGTTTCGTCCAGTGTTCTTCGGTGAAGCCACGAACCGAGGCCTGTCGGTCCTCGCTGTTGGAACCCATTTTTTCGGGGTCGACCGAGAGCGTTTCGTGATTGTACGAGCCCAGTCCGAGACGGTCGCCGTGGGTGCGGAAGTACAGCGAGTGGTCCTGATCGCGGCCGACCGGCTGGTGGGGCCCCTCGCTCATCGCCTCCTGAATGTCACGGTTACCCGGCACGTCGAGGCCGTCGGTGTGGCTGCCCATCTCGGAGCCGGCGTCGGCTAACTCATCGAGCGGTTCGGTGACGACGTACTGGTGTTCGACCGGCGCGATGGGCAGGTCGAGCCCGGCGAGTTGGCCGGTCTGGTAGCCCCAGTTGTTCGTCGCAATCACACAGCGTTCGCAGTCGATGCGCCCCTGGTCGGTCTCGACGCCGGTGATTTCGCCGCCAGACACGTCGAGGTCGACGACTTCGGTGTCGCCGTAAAACGCCGCCGTCGAGTGCTCCATATACCACTGCAGGGCGCTGATTCCGTCGACACGGCCGTCGGTCGGCGAGTAGTAGCCACCGAGAATCTCGTCTTCGTCGACCAGCGGGAGATGGTCGGTGACCTCGCTTGGCGTCAGTAGCTGTGGGTCGGGCAGTCCGTAAGCGGTCGCCCACTCGACCCGGCGCTGGAGGAAGTCCATGCGCTCCTCGCTGCGGGCGACCTCGATGCCGCCGACCTCGTCGTAGACGTCGGCCTCCGAGAGCAGTCGACTCGTGTAAAAGGCCGTTTTCGTTTGGATTTTCGACGGCGACGTCTGAAACATGATTCCGGGTGCGTGAACTGACGAGCCGCCGGTGACCGGCAGCGGCCCCTGGTCGATGACGACGACATCCTCGGCACCGAGTTCGGTCAGATGGTAGGCGACACTGCAGCCGACGGCACCCGCCCCGATGATGACCGTCTCTGCATCCGATGGAAGCGTTTCTGTGCTCATTGGTGTCTAGTGAACCTGTCCGTGTTTTCCACATAAATACAGGGGTGGGGCAAACAGCCTGTTTTTATCCTCGCTCGCTGGTGATGTCGTCGTCGCTGTCGCGGTGGGTGGTGGTGGGTGCTCACGCGACTGCAACTCGGTCCGATGAGTGCCCACAGAGCCGACCGATTCGCTGCGCCTCGGCGCTACCGGGCAACCAGCATAATGCCGATCGTTGCGAAGACGATGCCCGTTACTCTCGTTATCGTCAGCTGCTCGCCAAGCAGCGTCATCCCGATGATGGCGGCAACGACGAAGTACATCGCCCCGAACGTCGAGACGACCGTGGTCGATCCGTGCGAGAAGCCGATGTACATCGAAATCAGGCCGATTCCGGTGAACAGGCCGGCCGCGCCAGCCAGCAACCCGCCTCTCGGCGTGACGGCGAGCGACGCATCCGAGGTGAGCACGAAGCCGAGTGCGAGCACGCCGGCGACGAGATACGAGATGGCCGCGGCCGTTCGCGGGTCGATCGACTCCGATGCAGCGTTGCCCAACACCACCCAAATTCCCCACGCCACCATCGTAACAAACCCAAACAGAATCGCCGGATCGATATCGGACAAACCCATTGCAGACGGCTTGTATCACTCGGTCGATAGCCTCACGTGTTATACTGAAAGGGCTATTAAATACTCGCGATCCCCCACTGTTTGTGCAGCCAACTGCGACGCCGTCACGCACGTAGATTCACAAGCGACGCGAACCCGACCCGCAGCCACCTCAGACGAGCGGTTCCTCGCGAACGGTCGCGTCGTAGTAGTCGCCCTCGAAGAGGATTTCGACGTTCGTGCCGGGTTCGGCGTACGCCGGCGGAAGGTAGGTGTAGGCAACACACCTGCCGACCGTGTAACCGTACTCCGCGCTGTGGACATAACCCAGCGCCTCGCCCGTTTCGGGGTCAAGCACGGGCCGGTCGTCGAGGATGGTCGCCTCAGGGTCGTCCAGCGTGAGACAGGCGACCTTGTGATCGAGGTCGCCGCCGTCGGCGTTCGCAGCGAGCGCCTTCTTGCCGATGAACTCGGTGTCCATGTCGACGGCCCAGCCAAGGTCGGTCTCGTACGGGGTGTGTTCGGTGTGGAGGTCTTCGCCCCACAGGCGGAAGCCCTTCTCGATGCGCAGCGAGTCGAGCGCACCGTTGCCGTACGGCCGGATGTCGAACTCCTTGCCGGCTTCAAGAATGTGTTCCCAGAGGCGCTCGCCGTACTCCGAGGGTGTGTACAGCTCCCAGCCGAGTTCGCCAGCGTACGAGAGCCGCATCGCCCGCACCGGGATGTTCTTCGCGAAGGTTTCCGTACTCGTGTAGAACGGGAAGGCGTCGTCCGAGAGGTCCGTATCGAGCACCTTCGAGAGCACCTTTCGCGAGTCAGGCCCGGTACAGACCATCGCCGCCAGACTGGAGGTCACGTCGTTGACGACGACGCCATCGGGCGACTGCTCGCGAACCCACGCCACGTGGTTGTTGCCGACCTCACGGCCCGTCGTCAACAACAGATAGCGGTTCGGGGCCGTCCGGGTGACGGTGATGTCGGCGCGCACGCCACCGGCCTCGTTGCAGAGGAACGTGTAGGTGATGTCGCCAACAGCGAGATCGATGTCGTTCGTACAGAGGTGCTGGAGGAAGTCGCCGGCATCCGCCCCGATCACCTCGATTTTGTTGAACGAGGTCATGTCGTGGAGGCCGACTTTTTCGCGAACGTGCAGCGCTTCAGCGCCCTCAATCGGCGACCAGTAGATTCCCTCCCAGCCGTCGCGGTCAGGGATCTCGTCGCCATACCGGTCGAGAAGATCCTCGTTCGAGTCGAACCATTGGGGTTCCTCCCAGCCGGCCTCGGCCCACAACTCGGCGTCGAGTTTCTTGTGGCTGTGATACATCGGCGTCCGGCGGATGTCGCGCTGGAACTCCGTCCACACCCATTTCGGATGCATCACGTTGTAGACGATGCGGTACTCCTCGCCGCCGATGTCGCGAGCGAAGTCCCAACTGCCCTCGTGGTCGTCAAACCGGTTGACATCGCAGTGCGAGAGGTCCATCGGCCCGTCGTCGAGCCGCGGCACGCCGTTGACCAGCCACTCGGCGAGCGCCTTGCCCGCACCGCCGGCGTGGGTCACCCAGATGGCCGCCGCAGTCCACAGCCCCTCTAGCTCTTCGACCGGCCCCATCACGGGCAGGCCGTTTGGCGATTCCGCAAACATGCCGTTGTACTTGAACTCGAGTTCCGCGCCTGCGGTCGCCGGCAGGAGTTCGTTTGAGGCCTGTCGGGGGGCCTTGTGCGGGCGATCCGGATGGGTCGCGTTGTCCATGTGGTAGTCGGTGAACTCGTGGACGGAGCCCTGTTCGCCATCCGGATCGTTTTTCCCGAGCTCCATCGGATCGGGAACGATCGGCTCGTGGTTGTACGAGCCAATGCCGTACGAATCGCCGTGTGTCCGGAAGTACATCGCATTGTCCTGATCGCGGAGAATCGGCCGGTCGGGGCCGACGAGCAGGCGTTTGGCCTTCTCCCCGGAGACGTTCTCGTAGTTTTCGAACAACGGATGGCTCGTTACGTCGACTGCGCTGTCGCTCAGTTCGTCGAGCGATTCGGTCATCGTGTACTGGTGTTCGACCGGAGTTACCGGCAGATGCACGCCGAGTTTTTCACCGAGCTGTCGCGCCCAGATGTTGGTTGCGACGACGACGTTCTCGCATTCGATCGTCCCGTTTTCGGTGACGACCGCCCGTACCGAGCCCTCGGCGGTTTCGACGTCTTCGGTTCGGGTGTGGGGAACGAACTCCGCGCCGCGTTCCATCGCTTCGCGGGCCAGCGCGTCGCAGGCGATGACGCCCGACACCTGGCCGTCGGTCGGCGAGTAGTACCCACCGAGAATCTGGCTGTCGTCGACCAGCGGGAGGTGGTCGGTGACCTCCTCGGGTGTGAGAATCTGCGGATCGGGAATTCCCCACGCGGTGGCGTGTTCGACCCGCCGCTGAAGGAACGCCATCCGTTCCTCGCTGCGGGCGACCTCGATGCCGCCGGTTTCGTTGTACGCCTGTTTGCCGTCAGCGCCCTCCAACTCCGCGTAGAGCTGTCGCGAATAGTTGGCGAACTTCGAGAGTTCGCGGGGTTCGGCGGTCTGGAACATAATGCCTGGGGCGTGCGTTGAGGAGCCCCCCGTCGTTGGCATCGGTCCCTGATCGACGACGACGACGTCATCGTGTCCAAGCTGTGTCAGCTGGTAGGCGATGTTACAGCCGACGATGCCGGCACCGACAATGACCGTTTCGGCCCGTTTCGGCACGCTGTCTGTCGTTTGCATGATTTGTGCTAGCACTACAATGGCGGGCAAATATACCTGTCGCCGGTCATGTGTGTGGATTGCAGCCTTTCAACGCTGTATCAGGTAGAGTTTCGTCGCATCGCCGGAGGGTTTTGGTTCCGTCGCCACCGCCTTGCGGTATGGAGTATGCGCCAGTTTCGTACCGACGAACCGCACGGCCGCTGGTTCGGCTTCCCTCGGGGCAGTCGGTGTCGGTGACGGTTCACCGGTACGTCGGCGGCGACGGCCCGACCATCTACCTGCAGGCGACCCAACACGGCATCGAACTCAACGGCCCCGCAACGCTTTGTCGACTTCACACGGAACTCATCGACCGCTCGCTCGCAGGAACGGTCGTCGTCGTCCCCGTCGTGAACCCGTTGGCGTTCGACCACCGCTCATACATTACGCCCGCCGCGTACGACGCCCACAATCCGAACCTGAACCGCGTCTGGCCCGGCCGCGACGACGGCAGCCTCCAGGAGCGCCTCGCCGCGTCGCTCTGGCCGCTGATATCGAGCGCGGATGCCGTTGTCGACCTCCACACCGGGACGGCCGATATGCTCGAACACGTTCGCCACTTCCGCGGTCAGCCGGCCGCAACCGAACTCGCGCGAACCTTCGGCACCGACTACCGCCTCGTCGACGAACTCGAGAGCAACGCTGATTTCGACCAGGGAACGCTCCGGGCGGCCGCCGCCCACGCCGACGTGCCGGCGATCACGGTCGAACTCGAAAACAGCCGACAGGTCGTCCACAGCGCGGTTGAAACCGGACTGCGGGGTGTTCGAAACGTGCTGGCGGCCCAGTCGGTTATCGACGAACCAGCCATCCAGCCACCCGAGCAGATCGTGCTCGACCGCGACGGCCACACAGTGAGTGCAACCGAGTCGGGCCTGTTCGAACTCGACTCCTCCGTTGCCGTCGGCGACCGCGTCGAGGCCGGTGAGCCACTCGGCGTAATGTACTCGCCGTCGACGTTCGAAACGCTAGAAACGGTTCGGGTCGACGGCGAGGGAATCATTTACTCGCTCGCACGCGAGTCGGTTGTCGTTGCGGGCGAACGGGTTGCCGCTGTTGGCGTCCCGCTGTGAGGGCTGCCGGAGTCGGTTCGTATTTATATGGGTTCGGTATTCCGTAGCGAGCGTTATAATCCATAATCTATCATGTATACGTAGCGTTATGCAACTGCGCGTCGCCTTCGAAACGCTCGGCGAAGTGGTCGCTCACTACGAGTCACACGGCTACTCGGTTCGCACCGTCGAGACGACCACCGTCGACGACGTGCTCCGAGCGACGCTGACCGTCGCGGTTCCGCTTGACTCGTTGCGCTCGGCCCCAACGCGGCCAACCGACGTAACGGTTGTCGACGACGAGATTCGACTCTCGGTGCCGCTCGCGTCGCTGCCGCATCCCCCTTCACCACGCGAGAGCGATGTTTCGGTGACCGAGGCAACCGTTGGCGGCGATGAACCGGTGGTGACGCTCACCCTGCTGATCGAACCGGAAGCCGAGTCGCCGTCGGCTGACTCGCAGGCGAGCGATGGGTCGTCCGACTTGTCGACGACGACCGTGTCGAACCCAGTGAATCGCCCGGAATCCTCGACGGTTGATCCGTCGCAAGATTTGATCTCACCGACTGACTCCGATGCGGCCGACGCCACAGCCGCGTCGACCCCACGGTTCGAGGCGGTTCGCGACGAATCGGTTCCTCCCTACGAGGACACCACATATCTGCAAACGTTGTACGACGAGTGCGACAACTTCCGCGAGATGAGTCGCCACATCGTGATGGATGTCTCCTCGGAGACCGTTCGGCGATACATGATCGAGGCCGACATTCACCAGCCGGCGTCGTACAATACGGCCAGAAACGAGTCCGAGGGCGATGATGCGGCCGACGGTGCTGTCGACGACGATCCCATGAGCGGAGATACTGCCGCCGCCGGCGAAGAGGCCGCCACCGCCGCTGACATCGCCGCCGACACCGACTCATCTGCGGTGGAGCAGGAACCCGAACCGGCTACCGGTGTTCCGGCGGCGGGCGAACCCAACACGGTTGACGGGTCGCCGATGGATCCACACGAGCGGCTCGAAAACACCTCACTTGCGACCGATGGCCTCGGGCTGCCCGCGGAGCTCGGGCTCGATGACATTGTCGACGCGGTCGTCAGCGCGGCAACGGTTCACGAGGTCCAGCGCGAACTCGGTCTCGAGCGCGAGCAGACCCGCGATCTGCTCGAGCAACTCAATCTCATCGATCTCGTCAGCCGGCGACTGGCTCACTGCGACCAGCCGGTCTCGTACGACCAGGTGTTCGACCGACTGAGCCAGTGTGTGCCCAGCGGGGCGTAATCGGTTGACGGTTGCTTTGTTCGGTTTGCTCAGTTTATTCGGCCGTCAACAGCCCGCAGCGACGACCTGTACTTAAATGGGTTCCGTGGCTCACCGATAAAGAAAAGTACGCACACGTCCTGTTTTTAACAACCCATGTCGGTGCAATCGCCCGCGGCGACGTCGACCGGCGTTCAGACGCTGTTGACGACCGCTCGCTTCGAACTCATGCCGTTCGACAGCTTCGACGACGAAATCGAACACCTGCCAGACGGCGCGACGATCGCCATCACGACCTCGCCACAGCTCGGCATCGAACGCACCGTCGATCGGTCCGAACAGGCCGCCGAACAGGGCTACGATGTCGTTCCGCACATCGCCGCCCGCTACGTCGAAGGTCGCGCACATCTCGAATCGATCGCCGAGCGACTCACCGCGGCCGGCATCACCGACATCTTCGTTCCCGGCGGCGACCGCGAGGAACCCGCCGGCGAGTTCGAGTCCGCCTTCGATCTGCTTTCGGCGCTCGACGACACCGAGTACGCATTCGACGAAGTCGGCATTACGGGCTACCCCGAGGGCCACGCGTTCATCGACGAGGAGACGTTGGCCGACGCCATGGACAAGAAAGCGCCGTACGCGACCTACATCGTCACCCAACTGTGCTATGATCCCGACACCGTTCTGCGGTGGATCGAAACGGTTCGCGAACGTGGCGTCGACCTCCCCGTCGAAATCGGCATTCCGGGCGTGATGAACTACGCGAAGCTGATCAAAATCTCCCAGAAGGTCGGCGTCGGCGACTCGATCAGATTCCTCCAGAAAACAACGGGCATCGTCGACTTCGTCCGCCAGGCCATCTCCTCGCGGGGCAAGTACGAACCCGACGACCTCATCGACGGACTGGCCCCCTACGTCGACGACCCCGAGTACAACATCCGCGGCGTTCACATCTACACGTTCAACCAGACGCCCGACACCGAGTCCTGGCGACACGGTCGGCTCGACTGAACAGTCGACACCCGTTGGGTGCCTTTTTTGCGAACACCGTCTGCGTTCGCACCGCTGTGCGTACAGACGATTACGTGAGCGGTCACTCAGGTTCTCCGCTCGTCCATGAAAAAAGAAGTCACCTCGCCCGGAGTGGTGACCGCGTCGACTAGTCGTCGCTCTCGGCTTGCGTCCGCGCGTTGAGTTTCGCCTGTTCGCGGGCGCTTGGGTTGACAGACTCTTTGAACGGCACCTTTGCGACCGTCGCGAACACCGGCTCGCCGGGCTCTTCGGCGTACTCGTCGGGCAGATGAACGCGGAACTCGAGGTCGAGATCGTTCTCGTAGATCTCGTCGTTAAGCGGTGTGTCGGTGGCTTCCTGCAGTTTCTCGGCGGGGACGAATCCCATGCCGATGTTGGTTTCCAGATCCGGGTTCCACCACGGCGAAGTAAGGTACCCACACTCTTCGCCCGTTTCCGGATCGGAGATGAGCCAGAAGTCGGGTGCGTAGTCGCGGATCGGTTCGCCGGCCATCTTCAGGCCGACGAGTTTGTGGGTGAACGGATACTCGCCGTTTTCGATCTGTTCCTTCTGTGTTTCGAGGACGTCCTTGCCGATGTAGTCAGCTTCCTTGTCATCTTGAACGTGGTAGCCGAGGTTGACCTGGAACGGTGAGGTCTCGTGGTCGAGGTCTTGGCCCCACGACATGATGCCGGCGGCGATTCGACGGTGGTGTCCCGGTGCAATCTGCATCCCGCCGTGATCGACGACGCTCTCGTGGACCGGATCCCAGACGCGCTCGGCGTTCTCGTGAGCGTCTTTGACGTACACCTCGTAGCCTTTCTCGCCCGAAAAGCCCGTCTGGCTGATGAGCACGTCACAGCCGTCGATTTCGGCATCCATCAGGCCGTAGTACGGGATGTCGCTGACCGCGTCGCCAACGACATCGACCATAACGTCCTCGGCGAGCGGGCCCTGAATCTGCATCGGCGCAACGTCGATTTCGTCAATCTCGACGTCGAAGTTCTTGCCGACGTTGACACCTTGGAGCCATTGCATCAGCGTCGAATCCGAGATGGAGAACCAGAACTCGTCCTCTTCGGGACGCAGCAGCACGGGATCGTTGAGAACGCCGCCCTCTTCGTTGCAGAGAATCACATACTTGCCGTCCATCGCGTCCATACTCGTCACATCGCGGGTGACGACGTAGTTGGTGAGCGCCTCGGCGTCGGGGCCTTTGACGCGAATCTGGCGCTCGACGGCAACGTCCCACAGCGTGACCGCGTTGGTGAGCGCGTCATACTCGGCCATCGCCCCACCGTCTTCGGGTTCGACGAGTCCGCGTGGGTGATACTGGCGGTTGTAGACGGTACAGCGCCATGCGCCGTTTTCTTGGAACGATTTGTGGAAAAACGGGGACTTGCGAACGCGGGTGGAAACCAGCATTTCGATGCCGGGATCGCCCGTCTGGCGCAGGTTGATCGGTACGGTTCGGTCGGATTGGTCGACACTCGGGTAATTTGGATGCTCCTGGTTTCCGCTCATGCCTTTAGTCACTCACAAGAATTCATTATAAACTATCACGCTCATAACTGCAGGTGTTTAAACAGGCTCGCTATCGCACTGTGCATGATCGCCAACAAATCCTCGTGAGTTGGCTCCACCAGTGAACGCACTTTCCTCCGGTGTACGGCCGTCTTACCGGTCGGCGTCGGCGATTGTACTCGAAATGAGGTTCCGCATGCCGCGTCGAAGCCGGCCGCTCATCGCGGTCGACGAGAGCCCGATTTTGTCGGCGGCTTCGTCGAGCGAGATGTCGCGTGGCTCGTTGAAATAGCCGTGTTCGTAGACGGTTTTGAGCGCGATGCGTTGCTCTTCGGTCAGCCCGTAGGAGGTTTCGTCGTTGGTGTTGCTGTTGCCGTAGATTTCGAGAATCTCCATCGAGATGTCGTTGCCCCTGGCGTACTCCCAGATCTCGCTCAGTGCCTCACGGTTCGGCAGCAAGAGCCGTACGAGCCAGCCGCCGTCGCGGGTTTCGGTGTGGATGAGAAAGCCGTTTACCTCGGTCGCGACCGTGCTGATTAGCTCCGTCTGCTCGGAGTGCTCAATGTAATAAATGCCGCCAGTGCCCGTCCAGTCGACGCATTTGTACGATTCGATCGTCGGATCCGCACCGAGTGCTACCTCCAGTTCGTCGCGATCGGCATACTCGATAAAAAAGGGAAATTCCGTCGATCCCGGGTTCGTGTTGCCCTGTGTAATCACCCGGATACTGATGTCGCCGAGTCGCTGGACGGTTGGAATGAGCGCCAGCAACTCGTGTTCGATGTAGATCTTTGCGGTGATTGACATGGGCAGTATTGACGGTGTCGGCTAATAATATATTGGGGCTGTGATTTCGACTCTGTCTTTCTTGACTGGCTCGTCAGTGGGTTTCTGTCGTTTTCACTGTGCTCGTTGCCCGTTTTTGCATCCGCTGTATCCGGGGCAAACCCGCGTCATATCGGGATATCTATCGGCTGCTATCGAGCAGACATTGTGTGACAGGCTTTTACCACATAATCCAAAATATGACAAGAATAAAAGATAACCTGGGGTTTGCAAACAATGATGATAGATGGGTTCTATCACCGTTATCTATCCGTCTTCTCCGAACCATGTGAACCACTCTCACCAGATAATAAACACATTTGATTCTCCCCCCAACAACCCATACGGGTACACCTCGTTTCGCCTAGTGAAATGAGTGAACCAACGCCCACGCGCGACACGCGAACAGACACGAAACTCTACCTTCCCGCATC
>LKMS01000028.1 GCA_001563965.1 Haloferacaceae archaeon PL-Br10_E2g29
AAAGACGGGACGGGGAAATGGGATCGTCCGAGTGTGCGGTTTGCGATATCGCTCCTTGCTTCGATTCTTCATCGCAGAACATCGGACACGACTCACTTCGGTTGTCGCAAAAAATGGGCTCGGGCGGAGTCGAACCACCGATCTCAGCCTTGTAAAGGCCGCGTCATAACCACTAGACCACGAGCCCGCATTCGGTCGGACTTCCTACGCGCGAATAACGTTTTCCTTCCGCAGCGCAACCGCTATCCGGGTGGCAGACCAATCACAAGCAATGCCGTCGTCAACCCAGTGGGGCGCGATCTTGATTGCGCTCACACTCCTGCTTGCAGGCGGGGTCGTTGCCGCCGAACTCGGCGCGTTCGAGCGCGGCGAGTACGAGTGGACGACGGTCACCGCCGTCGACGGCGACACCGATGAGGAGTTGGCAACGATCGAGGTTCGTATCGCCGACACGTTCGAAAAGCGTTATACTGGGCTGAGTGACACCGAGGAGCTCGGTGATGACGAGGGAATGTTGTTCATTCACGACCACGAGGGAGAACCGGGCTACGTGATGCGCGATATGAGCTTCAATATTGATATCGTCTTTATTGACGCGGAGGGCGAGATTACGACGATCCACCACGCCAGCGTTGACGACGACGAGACGTTCAGCGGGCAGGGAAAGTACGTCCTTGAAGTGCCACACCACTACACCACTGACAACGACATCACGGTCGGCGACCGCATCGAAATCCCGCCGGAGTACCGCTGAAACGCGCCGAAGCCAACCCTCTTTGGGCCAGCCGCCGTACTCGACGCAATGAGTAGCGTCGATCCGGTCGCAGACCGCGAAGACGACCCGTTTGCCGCCCAACGTGACCGCGTCGACAACCCGATGGGTCGACTCCTCGGCGAGTACGGCCGGCCCTACTGGCTGGCGGCAACGCTGGGAATCCTCGCAAGCCTCGCCGCACGGGTGCTCGATTTGCTGCCGGTGATTCTGCTCGGCATTGCCATCGACAGCCTGTTTCAGCGGGTCGAACCGTTCGACCTGCCGCTCGTGCCCGCGGCGTGGCTCCCGGCGACCGACACGGAACAGTTCTTTCTCGTTATTGGGCTAATCACCGCCTCGTTCGTGGTCGGTGCGGGCTTTCACTGGCTTCGCAACTGGGGGTTCAACTCGTTCGCCCAGGACATCCAACACGACGTTCGAACCGACACCTACGATACCATGCAGGAGCTGAACATGGGCTTTTTTGCCGACAAGCAGACCGGCGAGCTGATGTCGATTCTCTCGAACGACGTCAACCAGCTCGAGCGGTTTCTCAACGACGGGCTCAACTCGGCGTTTCGGCTTGTCGTGATGGTTATCGCCATCGCGGGCTACCTCATCTATCTCAACCCACAACTCGCGCTGGTTGCGCTCTCGCCGGTTCCGCTCATCGCGGTTTTTACCTACATTTTCGTCAAAAAAATCCAGCCGAAGTACGCCGCGGTTCGCTCCAGCGTCGGCACCGTCAACTCGCGGCTTGAAAACAACCTCGGCGGCATTCAGGTTATCAAATCCTCGAACACAGAGGATTTTGAATCCGGTCGCGTCGAGGATGTGTCGCGAACCTACTACGAGACGAACTGGGGCGCAATCAGAATCCGAATCCGGTTTTTCCCCGGGCTCCAACTGATTTCGGGGGCCGGCTTTATTCTCACCTTCCTCGTCGGCGGCTACTGGGTGTTTTCGGGAAGCGGCCCCGGCCCGTTCACGGGAACCCTCTCGACCGGTGAGTTCGTCGTTTTTATTCTCTTCACCCAACAGCTCGTCTGGCCCATGGCGCAGTTCGGCCAGATCATCAACATGTACCAGCGCGCCGAGGCCTCCGCCGAGCGAATCTTCGGCTTGATGGACGAAACCGGCTCGCTCGAAGACGACGCCGGCAGCGATGACCTCGAAGTCACAAGCGGCCGTGTCGAGTACAACAGTGTCGGCTTCAGCTACAGCGACGAGGGCCAGCGGATTCTCGACGACATCGACTTCACCGTTGAAGGTGGCGAAACGCTCGCGCTCGTCGGGCCCACAGGTGCCGGCAAATCGACCGTGCTCAAACTGCTCTTGCGGCTGTACGAACCCGACCGGGGTCGAATCCGCATTGACGGCCAAGATATCGCCGGGGTGAGTCGAACCTCGCTTCGGCAGTCAATTGGCTACGTCGGCCAGGAGTCGTACCTGTTTTACGGGACGGTTCGCGACAACATCGCCTACGGCAGTTTCGACGCCAGCGAGACCGAAATCAGACGGGCCGCCGAGGCCGCCGAGGCCCACGCGTTCATCCAGAACCTCCCGGAGGGCTACGAGACGATGGTCGGCGAGCGTGGCGTCAAACTCTCGGGGGGCCAGCGACAACGGCTCTGTATCGCCCGTTCCATCCTCGAAGACCCCGATATTCTCGTGCTCGACGAGGCCACGAGCGACGTCGACACCGAGACCGAGATGCTGATCCAACGGAGCCTCGACGACCTGACCGCCGGCCGGACGACGTTCGCCATCGCCCACCGGCTTTCGACGATCAAAAACGCCGATCAGATCGTCGTCCTCGAGGACGGAAAGATTGCCGAACAGGGCACCCACGGCGAACTCATCGACCGCGACGGGCTGTATGCGCACCTCTGGGGCGTCCAAGCCGGCGAGATCGACTCGCTGCCGCGGGAGTTCATCGAGCGGGCCGCGCGCCGGCAGGCCCGCACGGAGATTGCCGAGGATTGAGAGATCCCGTTCAGAACGACGCCGAATCCTCGTTTGCCGAATCCACACCCCGATCGCTCTGATGGGGATCACCGAGGGCCTCGGTGCCGATCATGCTCAACACGGCCTGTCGAACCTCGCTCGCATCGCTGAACTGTTGATCATCCCCTTGGGAGTAGGGTTCGAGCGCTTTACCGAAGGACTCCTCGCCGCCGGGAAGAACGAGCTCGTGCTCGCCGTACTCGTCGACCAGCTCGTCGACACTCGCGGGATAGGAGTGTGCCTCCAACTGCGCGTCAAGCTCGCCGAATTCGACGCCGAGTTCGCGGCTCCCGGACGTGGTGTCGTCATCAGTATGCTCATCCTCGTTAGTGGTGGTCATTGTCACAGTACAGAACGGGGAGAACCGGTATATCCCTTCGGAGCCGTCGGAACGGCGACTGGTTGACCGACAGGAAGTTCAAGAGCCTACGGGGTGAGAACTGCGTATGCAGCTTTCGGCGGCGACATGGCCCGAAATCCACGACCTCGACACCGACCTCGCGGTTCTGCCGGTCGGCAGCACCGAACAACACGGCCCGCACGCACCGCTCGGCACCGACGCGCTGACCGCCGCGCACGTCGCTCGCGTGGGAAGCGAGCGCTACCGCGAGGAAACCGGCGTCGACGTGCCGGTCGCACCGACGATTCCGGTCGGCATCGCCGAGGAACACCGCGCGTTCGACGGCACGCTGTGGGTCAGCCCCGAGACGTTTCGGAAATACGTTCGTGAGACAATCGAAAGCTTCGCTCACCACGGCTTCACCCGGGTCGTCGTCGTCAACGGCCACGGCGGCAACATCGACGCGCTTCGCGAGCTAACCGGTGCGGTGTCGCGCGAAGACAACGCCTATGCGGTCGCCTTTACGTGGTTCAACAGCGTCGAGAGCGAGCATTCGATGGGCCACGGCGGGCCGCTCGAAACCGCGCTCGTCAGCCATATCGACGGCGAGTTGATTCGCGAGGAGAAACTCGACGAGGCCCGCGAGGAAGGAAGCAGTCGGTGGGGCGAGTGGGTCGCCGGCGTCAACCTGGCGCACGACTCCGACGAGTTCACCAATAACGGCGTTGTAGGCGACCCAACCGCCGCGAGCGAGGAACTCGGTGCCGAGCTGAGCGCGCAGGCGGCCGACGCGCTCTGTGAACTGCTTGCGGCGGTGGCAACGCGGTCGCGGCGGTAGTGTGGCGAAAACGCGGTCGACCGCTCAGTCGTCGGCTGCGGCCGTCTCGGTTGCGCCGTCGTCGACGGCGGCGTGGGCCTCTTCGAGGGCGTTTCGTAGCGCTGGAACCGTCGCCGTGAGCTCGCTCACCTCCGTGTGGGCGGTTTCGACCGTTTCGAGCACCGCCTCGACCGCTTCGATTTCGGCTTCGAGTTCGTCCGGGGTGTCGAAAGCATCCGCGCGTGAACCAAGCGTAAACCACTTTTTTGCCTGCCGGAGGTGGGCTGCGGCCTCGCCGGTGTCGAGCGCGGATTTGAGACCGTTGAGTACGCCGAGCACGTTGTCTGCGTTGGTTTTCCAGACCCCGTCGGCCGTCGGCAACTCGGCGCGGGCGGCCGCGAGCGCATCGTCGACATCCGCGCGCATCTCGTCGGCCGCCTCGCCGAAGAGTTCGTCGTCGTCGAAGGTTGACTGTGTCATAACTAATAATGACGCCAGAGTGGATTAAAAATGCGCCTGAAAGTGAAAGTGAACGTATGCGCGCCAAATGGGCCCGAAACTACTCGACGGCGACCAGTTTCATCAGCGGATAGCCGTGTTCCATCCTCATTCGGGTGCGAACCGTTCGGTCCTCGTACTCAATTAGCATTTCGACGGTCATCAGGCTGCCCGTGAGTTCGGTGTAGCCGTTGTCGTGGTCGATGGCGTCGGCAACGCGGTCGTCGTCGATCTCGACCGACACCGATTCGCAGTAAGGTTGGTTTTCGATCGATTCGGCCATCGCCCGTTCGAGACTCCGGGTGCTGTCGGGGCTCACGGGCGTGCCCGCAAACTGGTGGTACAGCGATCCAAACTTGATTCCCGCCTCGAAACACGCCTGTTCGGCTGTCGTCGCCATACTGAACCGTTGGCGTGCGGTGGCTAAGGAGTACCGACTGGCGTGTGTGGGTGCCTGTTGTTGTGGCTGCTATGTGCGTTGGCTGACCGACAACTGTTGCCGCGAGGGATGACACATGTCGACACGGGCGAGCAACAGAGCGGAACCGCGCGTTACTTACGCCTCGTCCTCCCTTTGCCGAGTGAATGGGGCGACCTGTGCTGTTAACTGGGGCCGGCGGTCGTGTCGGACAGGCCATCCTCCGGGATATCGGTCCGAAACACGACTGGCGGCTGTTGGATCGTGAACCGCTACCGGCAAGCAATCTCCCCGAGGGAATCGACAAAAGCGACGTCTACGTCGCCGATGTCACCAACATCGACGCCGTCCGCAACGCAGCAGCGGACTGTGCAGCCATCATCCACCTCGCGGGCGACCCCCGGCCAAATGCGCCGTGGGAGAGCGTGCTGCACAACAACATTGACGGCACCCGCACGGTCTTGCAGGCCGCCGTCGACGTCGGCGTCGAGAAGGTCGCCTTCGCCTCCTCGAACCATGCCGTGGGCTACTACGAGACCGACGAGCGCAAACCCGATCTGTACCGCACCCACGACGAGTACCGTCTCGACGGCACGGAGCTGCCCCGGCCCAGCAACCTCTATGGCGTCTCGAAAGCCGCCGGCGAGTCGCTCGGGCGGTTTTATCACGACGAACACGACCTCGCTGTCGTCTGTGTCCGCATCGGCAACCTGACGAAGGGGCATCCGCCGCGAAACTACGAGCGCGGCCAGGCGATGTGGCTGTCGTACCGCGACTGTGCACACCTGTTTGACTGCTGTATCTCGGCCGACTACGGCTACGAAATCGTCTACGGCATCTCCGATAACGACCGCAAATACTACTCCATCGAAAACACCCGGCGCGTGCTCGGCTACGACCCCCAGGACAACTCCGCGGCGTTCCATCTCGACGGCACGCCAAAAAATGACGAAGTCGCCGACGGCGGTCGGGTCGGCGACACTGACGAGTCGGAGTCAGCGAAACCAGCGCCGAAAAACGTCGACGCCGACGACTGAGCCCGGACCACCGAAGCCACCCCACAGCCCCCTCCCACAACCCACACTTTTGTCGACGACTGCTGCGGCGTATTGCCAGCGACGCCGACTCACCGAATCGCTCGCTACGCCCAATCGAGCAACTGTTCGAGTTGGTCGCGGCGGCGTGCGAGGTCGAAAGATGGGTCAACTGACGGATCCTCGACCAGCCGATCAAGGGTCAAAAACCAGTCAACACCGTCCGCATCGAGAATCTCGACCAGTGACTCGATTGTTGATCGGTTGAGTGCCAGCGAATCGAGCTGTTGGAGCAACAAAAGCAGCGCAATCCCGCCATCACCGGTCGGAAACTGTCGGATGATTCGTTCGAACGGCGGGTCGGCGGCGTTGGCAGCTGGATCCGGCCACGACTCGCCACCCGGATCGCACACGAGACACTGTGGACAACACGCGAGCGCCGCAGCCGACACAAACGAGCGGAGTCGGTCGGGAACGGTAATCGAAAACCGGTCGTGCTGACAGTGTGGACACGGGTGGGTCATACAAGAAAACGCGGCGAGGACGACAAAAATAGTGCGGCCGGGAATGCTCAGTTGCTGGCAGCTTCGGCGGTTTCGGCGTCAGCCGCAGCCTCGGCCTCGGCGGCCGCTCGTTCGGCCTTCTCGTTCTCTTCTTTTTTCGCCTTGATCTTTTTCATGCGGAAAATCTCCTCGCGTTCCTGTTCTTCGAGTTTCTGCTCGATGTACTCCTGGTTGGTGTAGAGGTCCGGAAGCAGTTTGAACTCGAGCGCGTTGACACGGCGTTTGGTCGTCTCGATCTCGTTCAGCATTTTTTTCATCGCCGTCTCGACCTCCGCGGCGAGAATGATCGTCTCCAGGAGTTCCTCGTAGGCGTCGGCGGCCTCGTCAATTCGCGCCGACGAGCCGAGCAGGCCGTAGCCACGCTCGTCAAGGGATTTTCTGACTTTCGAGGACTCGATTTGGGGAACGACAACGCCCATGATGTTCTTCGACTGCGTCGTGATCTCGGGGTGTTCTTTGAGCGCTGCGGCCGCGCCGCGAACCGCCACGTCGCCCTCCATCGCGCGGGCCATGTTGAGCGTTCGCTGGGCGACATCGTAGTTGGCGTTGAGATCCTCGCGCACGTCTTGGGCCTGATCGAGGATATCCATGAACTCCATAATCAGCCCGTCACGCTTCTGTTCGAGCGTATCGTGGCCCCGCTCGGAGAGCTCGATACGGTCCTCGATCGCCATCAGGTTTTTTCGGGTTGGTTTGACGTCCTCGGCCATCGCTTGGGCCTGCTTGTGGGCCAAAGGGGTTAATGGTTTTTAGTTTCCGTCGCGGTCGAGTGTCGACAACAACCCCGGATAGTCGGCAATAATACCGTCGACACCGGCGTGGTGTGCGCCGAGCGCCTCCCGCCACGTCCGAACGGTCCAAACGTTCACCGCACGGCCCTCGGCGTGCGCGCGCTCGATGAGATCAACCGAGGCAAACGGGCCGGATTCGGGAACCGAGCGCGAAAAAAACGGGTCGGCGTCGATCATGTTCCACCGAAGATGGATCGCCTCGGCGTCATACCGGTCGGTGAGTTCGGCCCCAGTTGCGATAGCGTTCGAAAACACCACCGCAAGCGGCACCGACGCGTCGAGTTCGCGGGCCGCCGACAGCGCGCCCTCGTAAAACGACGACAGCACGATCGGGTTGTCGGCGGCGGCCGACTCGTCGAGCAACCGGCCGACGAACTCCCGCCAGCGGTCGGTCGCGGTCGTCAGGTCGGCATCCGAAAGCGGCTCGTCGAACCCGAACGGTTCGGTTCCGGGATGTTTGCATTCGATGTTGACCGCAAACGTCGGTGGAACCGCGGCGAGCACGTCAGCCAGTAACGGAACCGGTTCGTCGGTTCCGACGATCGTGTGTTTCGTGATCTCGTCGTACGGGAGTTCCCAAATCGGCCGATCGCTGACCGAGGCAGGCGCGTCAGTCAGCCGCGAGAGGTCGTCGTCGTGAAACACGACGAGCCGGTCGTCGCCTGTCGGCAGCACGTCGATTTCGATGCCGTCGGTTCGGCCGTCGGTCGTCGCTTTCCGAACCGCGCGGACGGTGTTTTCGGGAAACCGACCGGCAAAGCCGCGGTGGGCGATCACGCGGGGCCGCGAGTCGCCCGTGCGCGCCGTCAGCCGGCGGTGTCGCGTGGCGTCTGTCGTCACTACGAGAAGCTTTGACCAAGCGGCGGTTAAACCGTTCTATCGGCTCGCGGACGGCACGTTTAGGCAACCGCCCACCGTAGCGTCGCCATGGACTCCCGGCCGGCGATAAGCGTGATTCTCCCAACGGTTCGGCCGACAGCTGTCATCGACGAAGTCGCCAACCAGCTCGGCGAGCGCGACGAGTTGCTGCTCGTCTGTGACCAGCCGGACGACCCGGTTGTCGCCGCCTACGGCGTCGACTCGGCGGTCGACACCGACGAATCCACAGAATCACCCCACTCGGTGTCGATCGCGTCGCTTCCGGCGTCGACACGGCTGGTGTTCGCGGGCGACCCGGTCGGCTGTTCCGGCAAGGCCAACGCGATTGCCGCCGGGATGGAAATCGCAACTCACGACCGAGTCGTCTGGACCGACGACGACTTTCACCATCCACCCGACTGGCTCGACCAGCTTTCTCGCGAGTACGACACACAGGGACCGACGACCGAGGTGCCGTTTTTTGTCGGCCGCGACCCGTTGTCGACGCTGCTCGAACCGTTGTATGCACTGGGAGCGACCGCGGGGCTCACGCTGTTCGACAAACCGTGGGCGGGCGCAGTTATCTTCGAGCGCACCGACCTCGACGAAAGGCGGTTTTGCCGAGAGCTTCGACAGACCGTCAGCGACGACGGGTTGCTCTCGCTGCACACCGCCGTGACGCCGGTTCGACGCGTCCGAGAGGTTCCGGTCGGTGGGACGATGGGCGAGTCGCTCGAACGACACGTCCGGTTCATGCAGATCGTCTGGCGGTTCGTGCCCCACCGCTGGGTAATTGTCCCACTGTCGGGAGTGTTTTTCCTCTGTTGTCTGTTTGCGCCGGTGCCGGCGGCCATCGCCGTAACGCTCTGGGTCGGCAGCGTCTACGCGTATTTCGGCGTTCGCCGCCCAACCGTGTTGTTGGCGTTTCCCGCGATGCTGGTGCAGTTTCCGTTGTTGCTCCATGGACTGGCGCGCCGACAGTTCGTCTGGGCGGGCCGGCGCTATCGCTGGCGACGCCGGTTTTCGGTGACCGTCGAGGACGACAAGGAGTGACTGTTTGATGATAGCCCGCTGACACCGTCGCGAACGGCGTCGACGACGCGGTATAGATGCTATTTTACGGCCGACACACCGAGAGGCGCGTATGGATTACAACCCGCAGGAACTCGAAGCCGACTGGCGGGAGCGGTGGGCCGACGACGGCCGCTACGAGGCCGACCCCACCACGACGACGGGTCCCGACGACAGCGAGACGACGTTCATCACGGTGCCGTATCCCTACCCCAGCGGCGGCATGCACATCGGTCACGCACGAACCTACACCGTCCCCGATGTCTACGCGCGCTACCGCCGCCAGCAGGGCGACGACGTGTTGTTCCCGATGGCCTGGCACGTCACCGGCACGCCGATTATCGGCGCGGTCGAGCGGTTGGAAAAACGGGAGCCGAAACAGCTCTCGGTGTTGCAGGACACCTACAACGTCTCCGATGCGGTGCTCAAAGACCTCGAAACGCCGATGGGCTACGCGCGGCACTTCATCGAGGAACACTACAAAAGCGGCATGCAGTCGCTCGGTCTCTCGATCGACTGGCGTCGCGAGTTCACGACGAACGATGAGCGTTACTCGAAGTTCATCACGTGGCAGTACGAAACCCTCCGCGAGCGGGGGCGACTCGAAAAGGGACTGCACCCCGTCAAGTACTGCACCGAGCAGGAAAACCCGGTGACGACCCACGACCTGCTTGAGGGCGAAGATGTCGAGTACCAAGAGTACACGCTCATCAAGTTTACCCAGGCGGGAAGCGACAGCGCCGACAGCGATTCCGGCGACACCGTCATTCCGATGGCGACGCTCCGGCCCGAAACGGTTCGCGGCGTCACCAACGCCTACGTCGACCCCGAAGCGACCTACGTCGAAGCCAGCGTCGACGGCGAAACCTGGATTATCTCCGTTGAGGCCGCAGAAAAGCTCGAACTGCAGGATCACGCGGTCGACCGTGACGCGGCGTTCAGCGGCGAAAATCTCGTTGGCGAGCGCGTCACCAACCCCGTTACGGGCGACGAAATTCTCATTTTGCCGGCCGCATTCGTCGACAGCGACAGCGCGACCGGCGTTGTCATGTCGGTGCCGGCACACAGCCCCGACGACTATCTCGCACTGCAGGAAGCGAAAACCGACCGCGAGCGACTCCGCGAGTTCGGAATCGATCCCGATGAGGTCGACGCCATCGAACCTATCGCCATTCTCGATGTCGAGGGCTACGGCGAGATTCCAGCCAAAGACGCCGTTGAATCTGCAGGAATCACCGACAGCACCGACCCCGACCTCAAAGCGGTCACCCAATCGCTGTACAACGCCGAGTTCCACACGGGTCGGCTCCACGACGAGTATGGCGAGTATGCCGGCGAAGTGATCGAGGACGTTCGAGAGGAGTTGGCGGCGGCCTACCGCGAGGAAGGCGCGTTTGGCGCGATGTACGACTTCCCCGAACCCGTGATTTCGCGGGCCGGCGGGAAGGTCGTCGTCGCCTACCAGGACACCTGGTTTCTCACCTACAACGACGAAGACTGGAAGCAGGCGGCCAAGCGCGTCGTCGAGACGATGGACACGACGCCCGAAAACACCCGTGGGGAGTACACTCACACCATCGACTGGCTCAACGAGTGGCCCTGCATTCGCAACTACGGGCTGGGAACCCGACTGCCGTGGGACGACGACTTCGTCATCGAGCCGTTGTCGGATTCGACCATCTACATGGCGTACTACACGATCGCCCACCGACTCGGCGACGTTCCGGTCGACGACCTCGACCGCGATTTCTTCGATGCGCTGTTTTACGGCTCCGAGGCGGTCGACGGCGAGGCCGACGAGCGGGCGCTCGATCTGCGCGCGGAGTGGCAGTACTGGTACCCCGTTTCCCAGCGGTTTTCGGCCAACGACCTCATCTCGAACCACCTCACCTTCTACCTCTTCCACCATGCCGAACTGTTCGACGAGGCCGAGTGGCCCGAAGGGATCACGATCATGGGAATGGGCCTGCTCGAAGGCGAAAAGATGTCATCCTCGAAGGGCCACGTCGTCCTGCCCGGCAAAGCGATCGCTGACTACGGTGCCGACACGGTGCGGTTTTTCCTGTTGAACTCCGCCGAACCGTGGCAGGATTACGACTGGCGCGACGAGCAGGTCGCGGGTGTCGAAAAACAGTTGCGACGGTTTTGGAACCGGTCGGCGGAGCTAATCGAGGCGGGCGAACGCAGTGAGGACGGCGGTGACGGCACCGCCGCCGAGAGCGACCCAACGCCCGAAGCGCTCGAACACATCGACCGCTGGCTACTGTCGAAGCTCCAGACGACGATCGAAACCGTCACCGACGCGCTCGAAAACGCCGAAACGCGAACCGCCTCCCAAGCCGCGTTTTACGGCTTCGAAGAGCACCTCAAATGGTACCGCCGCCGAACGGAGCTCGACCGTCCCGCCGCGCAGTGGACGCTTCGACACATCCTCGAAACCCGGCTTCGACTGCTCGCGCCGTTCACCCCGTTTCTGACGAACGAACTCCACGAGCAGCTCACGGGGACACCCGCCGAGGACGCGCCGTGGCCAGCGGTCGACGCCGAGCGGATTTCGCGGCGCACCGAAACCGAAGAGCGACAGATCGAACGACTCACCGATGACATTCAGGACATTCTCTCGGTGACCGAACAAGACCCCGAAACGATTCGCATCTACGTCGCCGCCGACTGGAAGCGCGAGGTGTTCGAGACGGTTCGCGACACGGGAACTGACGTCGGCCAGGTCATGGGCGAGGTAATGCAGAATCCCGCCCTCCGCGAGCGGGGCAACGAGGTCAACCAACTCGTCCAGGATCTCGTCGAACTCGTCCGCGGCGTCGACGACGACACGCTCGATGCGATGGCCAAAATAGACGAACGCTCGACGTACGAAACGGCCGCCGCCTTCCTCGAACGCGAGTTCGACGCGACCGTCGAATGCTACGCCGAAGACGACGCCAACATCGACGATCCGGCCGATCGCGCCCGAAAAGCGGTTCCGTTCCGGCCGGCGATCCACATTGAGTGAGGATTAGCGGTCGCCCAACCCGAGCAGATCGAACGGTGTGCCGTTCCCGCGTTCTTTCGCGGCCGTGTAGACGACGTGTGCCGCGGCTACGTCCTGAATTGCCAACCCGGTCGAATCGAAGACGGAGA
>LKMS01000029.1 GCA_001563965.1 Haloferacaceae archaeon PL-Br10_E2g29
ACCGAGTCGGCCAGCGGCACGAACGTCCGAACCGCGCGGGCGGCGTTCAGTTGTCGTTGTTCCGATTCGTTGGCGGCCGGGAGAATCCCGAGAACGTACACCGGCGACTCATAGATCGTTTTGAGTTCCTCAACGAGAACGCTCCCGATGCCGGCCCCGGTTCCGCCGCCGAGGCCGACGACGACCAGCGAGGCGTCGACCTCGGTGTCGTCGATACGGTCGATCTCACGGCGCATTTCGGGGAGTTCCTCGCGAGCGACCGTCACGGCGAGTTCGGGATCACCCGCGACGCCGGGTTTGATTTGTCGCCGCGCCTCGTCGTCATCGGCCGCCGGCGACTCGGTGATGATGTTTGGATGCGTATCGCCGATGAGAAGGTGTCGTTTGGGCGGAATGTGCGTCGCGTTTCGGCCCGCAGTGGACGCGGTGTTAAACGCGAGCACATGACCCGTGGTGAAGTCGATTCCCTGTTGTTGCTGGGTAGCACAGATTTCGTCGACCAGCCGGATGCCCGCGTTGCCGACACCAAAGAGGGCGAGTTTCATCGTTCCTCCACCGTCACGCGTGGACGACGTGGAAGCAAACGGCGAGCCTGTCGCTGGGCCCGCTGGGACGGCCGACCACACATCGTCTGGCGAGCGACCACCGGATTAGATAATCGGGTCGAGCTCATTGTTGTCGTCGGTGATAAGCGAGGCAATCTCCTCCTCGCGAACCGCATCGAGCTCGCGGATCTTGTTCTGCGCGTCGACTGCCTGTGCCTGAATCTCCTTGATTCGGGGAGTTTCGGTCACGTTCGAGAGCAACACGGCTGCCGCAAGCGTATCCGACCCCGCCCGTGGGTCGTCGCCGGCAAGCACCTCGACGGTGTCTGCGCGGTCTTCGAGCCACTCGCGAGAGGCCTCGATTCCTTTCCGCGAAATCATCGACGGTGGTCCCGCAAAGACGATCAGCGCGCGATCGGCACTCGAGACATCACACGGAATCGTCAGCCGGGAGTTGACCGCTCGACGGACGAGCCCTTTGATCTGGGCGGCATTGGTCGAGTTGATTTCGGGTTCGGCGTCGTTGCTGAACCGCGAAAGCAACCCACCTGTCTCGCGGTCGATTTTCGAGGAGGCGTAGCCAATCGAGGAGACGCCGCCGACATCGAGCGTGCGCATGATGTCGCTGGAGTCCATAGCGTTCTCGCCGATGTCGCTGTCGTCGACTTCGCCGGCGGCGAGCAGGGTGACGATTCGCGTCGCGAGCTCCTTGTTCATCTCCTCGTACCCTTGTTCGACTGACTGCCCGCGCGAGCGCCAGGCATCGTTGTCGAACGCGATGAAGTTGTCCACCTTGGTGACAAACGACTGCAGCGAGCGCGCCGCGTTGAGCGCGGGCCGACCACCCTCGTACTGTCCCGGCAGAATCCCGAGACCGTACACCGGTTCGTCGTACATTTTTTGGAGCTCGTCGATCACGACGGGGCCGGCGCCGCTGCCGGTGCCGCCGCCGAGTCCGGCGGCGACGAGAATGGCGTCGACCTCGTGGATCTCGACATCATCGAAAATTCGGCGAATCTCGTCGATATCGTTCTGGGCGACCTCTGCGCCGACCTCGCCGTCGCCGCCGACGCCGTGGCCTTTGGCCTTCTGGTGGGTGTCTCCGATGAGGATTCGGCGATCGGCCGGAACGTGTTTAGGCTTTGCAAGGTCGGTGCGGGCGGTGTTGATGACGAGAACATGTCGGCAGAGGTTTCGACCCGTGTCGGCTTCGAACTCGAGCATGCGGTCGATGACCTTGCTCCCGGCGTTGCCGACGCCGATGGTGGCGAGTTTCATCGCGTCACCCCCGAAGAACGGATCGAGATGGTGCGCAGCGCTGACAGCAGTCGAACGGATGGCGGGACGGTGACCATAACTATCAGACTCATTGTATTGAAGCTATAAGAAGGTGTGTCAGACTCACGTGATGGCGTCGACCGAACCCACCAGCACGCGGTGTCGTCAACCCTTGAACTCAGGCGGTGTGCCGATTGGATGCCGCTATCGACGGGCCGGATTTTCCAAACATCCTTGTAATCGCTGGTCGTTGAGTCGATACCAACCGGGTTGCACACGTGGACGAACTGCAGCGTAGCCGACACCACCGCAGACAGAACGCGACTCACCAAACCGACACCAACTCACCATGCAGCAGTATCTCGACCTCGTCGATTCGACGCTCACCGCGGGCCAGTACAAACCGAACCGAACCGGCGTCGACACCGTCGCGTCGTTCAGCCAGCACTACACCGTCGACCTCCAGCAGGGGTTTCCGTTGCTCACCACGAAAGACCTCTCGGGCTTCCGGTGGCAGTCGCTCATCTACGAATTTCTGTGGTATCTCTCGGGCGACGAACACATCCGTTCGCTTCGCGAACACACCGGCATCTGGAACGCCTGGGCCGACGAGGAGGGCCGACTCGACACCGCATACGGCCGTTTTTGGCGACGCTTCCCGGTTCCCGAGTCGGGACTCGACGGCGAGACGTGGCCCGACGAGGATCACCGCTGGCGCAACGCGGACGGCACGTTCGATCAGTTGCAGTACGTGATCGACACCCTCACTGAATCGCCAAACAGCCGCCGCCTTGTCGTTTCGGCGTGGCATCCAGCCAACGCCGCAGTCAGCACGTTGCCACCGTGTCACTACACCTTCGTGTTCAACGTTCAAGGCGACCGGCTCAACTGCCATCTCACCCAGCGATCCGGCGATATCGCGCTCGGCATTCCGTTCAACATCGCGGCCTACTCGCTGTTGACGCATGCGGTCGCCCAAGAAACCGGCTTCGAGGTCGGCACGTTCGGCCACACCGTCGTCGACGCCCACGTCTACTGCGGCACCGACGAGCGCGGCGCGTGGTACGCCGACAACCTCGATGCGTTGCAGTCGAAGCTCGCCGCTGTCGACGAGACCGACGACTACCTCGCGGTTCGCGACTGGCTCACCGCGCGTGCGCCCGATGAAACCAAATCGACAGCCGGTTACGATCACGTTCCGGGGCTGTTGACGCAACTCGCGCGTGAGCCGCGTGACCGGCCAGCGATCGAGATTGCCGACAAACCGCTCGACCAACTCACCTTCGAGGATATCGAACTCGTCGACTACGACCCGGCCGCAGGAATCCGGTTTGCGGTGGCCGAGTAATCATGCCCGATGACGACCCGATTCCGATCGGCAGAGGAAATGGAACCAGCAACAGCGACACAACCGACGTCAAGGGCAGCGACAACAGCGAGGATGGCGAGAACGCGGTAACAACCGATGGCGACGAACCCAACTCCCAGCAGCCACCGATCGCGTTGATCGCGGCGGTCGCCGCCAACGGCGTCATCGGCGTCGACGGCGAAATGCCGTGGCACCTCCCGGCCGACCTCGCACATTTCAAGCGACAGACGATGGGCAATCCGGTCATTATGGGACGGCGAACCTACGAGAGCATCGCCGCCCACCTCGACGGCCCGCTTCCGGGACGGATGAACATCGTGCTCAGCCGACGCGATCCCGACCTCCACGAGGGCGTCGTTGTCGTGGACTCGGTCGGGACAGCGCTCGCCGAGGCCCGTGCGGTCTGCACACTGGACGCGGAGGCCGACGAAATATTCGTCGTTGGCGGCGCGACCGTTTACGAGCAGTTTCTGCCGCTGGCCGACCGGCTTGTCCTGACCGAACTCGACGACGCGTATGACGGCGACACGCGGTTTCCCGAGTGGGACGACGAGGCGTGGATCGAACACGCACGCGAGAACCACGAGACGTTTGCGTTTGTCGAATACGTCCGAACAGCGTCGGATACGGAATCGGCCTGACCCGATTCCGGACGTCGCAACCGGCGGCGAGAGTCGCAAACAGCAGGTCGTCGCCAACGGAGACGTTCAGTCACCACCGGAGACAGTCGGTCGCCAACAGACACGTTCAGGATGCTGGACGGGTTACACTGACCAATGAGTACCAGATTCGATTCGAAGCCCGGCCGGACGGTGCTTCTCGATGTCGACGGAACGCTGTGTGACAACATGTCTCGAGTAATCGAGTACCTCGCCAGCGAGTACGGTGTCGATCTCGCGCCAGAATCCATCACCGACTGGACGTTTTCGGTGCCCGAAACGGAGTACCACATTGGCGAGATCATTCAGGAGGTGACCGCCGAACGCCCCGAATGGTTCCTGCTCGGGGCCGAACCAATCGAGGGCGCACGCGAGGCCGCGGCGTGGTTCGCCGACCGCGGGCACACGGTTGCCATCGCGACCCACCGGCCGCCGGAAACCCATCAGTTGACTCGCCAGTGGTTAGCCGAACACGACATTCCCTATGAGACGTACATCGAAGAGGTGCCGGAAAACAAGGGCGCGCTCGGGGGCGACCTCCTCATTGACGACTATCACTACAACGTCGCGAACGCGCTGGCCGCGGGCAAGGCTGCCGGGCTGTTCAAACAGCCGTACAGCGATCCGACCGCCGTTCCCGACGCCGTTGTCGCTGACAACTGGCAGGATATGCTTGCGCGGTTCGGCCGTACCGCGTGACCAACGCAGAAGACGATTTACGCAGGGAAGAATTGACCAGTGTGGGCGTCGACGCCGCGCGATTCGTGTTGGCATCGGCGAAGCTACCGTAACCCCAAGGCGTCCCGACCGGTTCACAAGGGTTTTTCCGCTCCCGAGTCCTACCACCGCTCAGATGAATCAGCACGGAGTCTGTCGCCGGTTCGGAGGCCTACGATGAGAGGAAATGACCAGCAGGCGTACGACCGCGGAACCTCGCTGTTCTCTCCTGACGGACGAATCTACCAGGTCGAGTACGCCCGCGAGGCCGTCTCGCGCGGGGCACCGAGCGTCGGCATCCGAACGGCCGACGGCGTCGTCCTCGCGGCCCAGAGTCGTGCAGGATCGTCGCTCATGGAGAGCGAAAGCATCGAAAAACTCCACAAACTCGACGACAACATCGGAGCGGCCAGCGCGGGCCACGTTGCCGACGCCCGCCAGCTGATCGACTTCGCACGCCGGCAGGCACAGGTCAACCGACTTCGCTACGGCGAACCGATCGATGTCGAGGCGCTGACGAAGTTCCTCACGGACCACATACAGGAAAACACCCAGCGCGGTGGCACCCGACCCTACGGGGCGGCGCTCCTGATCGGTGGCTCACAAAACGGCACGCCGCGGTTGTTCGCGGCCGATCCATCGGGTACCCCGAACGAGTGGAAAGCGACCGTGATCGGCGGCTCGAGCGCCGACATTCAGGAACATCTCGAAGCCGAGTGGAGCGAGGGAATCAGCCACGACGACGGCCTTGCGTTGGCCGCCGAATCGCTCCGCGTTGCCAACGACGAACTCGGTCCTGCGGAGGTCTCGATTGCCTCGATTACGGCCGACGACGGCTACCGCTCGCTGACGGTCGACGAGATTACGGACATCTTCGAGGCCGCAGACCTCGCTCACGGCGACGAAGAGGAATCAGCCGACGACGAGGCCGACACCACCGAAGACGACTCCTGAGGACACGCCGCGACGGTTTTCGTTTTTTCGCGGCCTGTCGACGTAATGAGCGACATTTTTGTCCCGTTGGTCGAAGCAGTGACCAATGACACAACGAACGGCAACCGTCGAGCGACTGACAATCTATCCGATCAAATCGCTCGACGGCCGGCCGGTCGATTCGGCTGACATCGCACCCAACGGCGGACTCGTTGGCGACCGCGAGTACGCGCTCTTCGATGCCGAGGAAAACTACGTCAACGGGAAACGCGAGCAACGTGTGCACCCGATTCGCGCCGACTATACCGGCACGACAACGCGTGCCGAGTCGGTGACGCTATCGAGACCCGACGGCGAGTCGGCAACGTTCGAACTCGGCTCGGACGGTGTCAGCGCAGCCGCCGACTCCGCTGACAGCGACACCGAGGTGATGGCTACGTGGCTCACCGACTGGTTCGAATACCCGGTTCGGCTCCAACAGGACACCGCCGGCGGATTTCCCGACGACACGACCGCGTCGGGTCCGACAATCATCAGCACGGCAACGATCGAAGCGGTCGCTTCGTGGTTCGACGGAATCTCCGTCAACGGAATGCGCCGTCGCCTGCGGGCAAACGTCGAAGTGGGTGGTGTCCCCGCATTTTGGGAGGATAACCTGTTTGCCGACCGCGACCATCGGGTTCGGTTTTCAATCGGTGGCACGCCCTTTGTCGGCGTCAACCCGTGTCAGCGGTGTGTAGTTCCCACACGGAATCCCGACACCGGTGAGGAGTACGCCGGGTTTCAGTCAACGTTTGTCGAACAGCGGCGCAAAACCATGCCGCAGTGGAGCGGCGGTGACTGGTTCGATCACGACTTCCGGTTGATGGTCAACACTGCCGTCCCGGAGGCCAGTTGGGGCGAAACGCTCAGCGTTGGCGACAGCGTTGTCGTTGGCGAGCGGTTCGCTGCCGTCGACGCGTACGTTGGTGTCGACGATGGATAGGTCGGCCTCACCGACGAATTAGCCGTCTGGGGAAAGCAACCCCAGTCGGTGGATTTCGAGGTGCGTCAGTGTTCCCCATACGAGAACGCAAAACGGAACTGTTTTGTTCGCCAGTGGGATACGACAGAATGCGTTCACACGAACGCGACAGCACGCTCTGATGGTGTAGTCCGGCCAATCATATTACCCTCTCACGGTAATGACCGGGGTTCAAATCCCCGTCGGAGCATTTTCTGAACGAAGTGAAGAAATGCGACAGGGATTTGAAGCAGGGAGCGACCGTATGGGAGCGACTGAGGTTCAAATCCCCGTCGGAGCATTCTACGAACACAGCGAGCGAATGCGACTTTGATTTGAGCAGCGAGCAAATCTTCGATTTGCGAGTGAGTTCAAATCCCCGTCGGAGCATTTTCTGAACGAAGTGAAGAAATGCGATAGCGAGTTCTACGAAGACAAATCCGTCAGTCGTCAGTCGCCACACACCTATACGAATGGGTACCCTACAGAAGACAATGTCGAACCCGTGGACCCCCGACCAGATGCCGTCGTGTCGCGACAAAACCGTTCTCATTACCGGAGCCAACAGTGGTCTCGGCTTCGAGGCGACCAAAGCCTTCGCCGCCCGCGGTGCCACTGTCATCATGGCCTGCCGCAGTCTCGACCGAGGTGAGCGTGCGGCCCACGAAATCGCCAGCCAGCTCGACGGCTCGGCCGGCGGAACGCTCACCGTCAGAGAGTGCGATCTCGCGTCGCTCGACTCGGTTCGCTCCTTTGCCGAGGGCGTTCGAGCGGCCTACGACGAGCTCCACATTCTGTGTAACAACGCGGGCGTGATGGCGATTCCACGGAGCGAAACCGCCGACGGCTTCGAGATGCAACTCGGCGTCAACCATCTCGGTCACTTCGCACTCACCGGTCTGCTGCTCGACCGGATTCTCGACACCGACGGCGAGACACGGATCGTCACCCACGCGAGCGCCGCACACTCCGCCGGCGAGATGAATTTCGACGACTTACAGCGCGAGGAGTCCTACGGTAAATGGGAGGCCTACGGCCAGAGCAAACTGGCGAACCTGTTGTTCGCCTACGAACTCAACCGACTACTTCGGGCGGCCGGCCACGACACACAAAGCGTCGCCTGTCATCCGGGCTACGCCGACACAAACCTCCAGTTTCGTGGCGCAAAAGAGGCCGACTCACGACTCCAGTACGGCCTGATGAGACTCGCCAACACCGTGTTTGGTCAGTCGCCGGAGGGAGGGGTGCGGCCGTTGTTGTACGCGGCGACCGCCCCCGACGTCGTCAGCGGGGGGTACTACGGTCCGGACGGGTTTTTGAGTATGCGCGGCGCGCCCGAACGCCAGGAGTCCAACGCTGCTTCACACGACCAAGACGACGCTGAGACGCTCTGGGCAGTTAGCGAGGAGCTCACCGGTGTGCGCTACGAGATGCTCGAAATCGCGTAACTGACGTGGCTTGGTTGTTGTCGACGTCGGTTTTTCACACAACAGACGTCGCTGGTAACGAGCCAGCACAGTCGTGGCGACGGAATCGACTCGGGATGACGGACGCAACTCGGGATGCCAAACGCAACTCGCTACTGCGGAATCGACTCGAAAAACCGGCCGTGAAAGCCGAACGGCTCAGTGTGCGGCAACACGACCCGCGCCAGAAGCGAGAGCGTTTCGGCATCGAACACGAGCAGGAGGCTTCGCGCTTGTTCGACATCGATCGCAGTTGCCAACACAACGCCGTCGTCCTCGGCGCTCGCGCCGGGACGCTGGATCGGGATCGGTTCTTCAACATACACCGACTGTTCGAACCACTCGAGCGAGGTACCAGCCTCACAGTCGACTTTTGCGAGCCCGTTTGCCCCGTCGCGGTCGGTCGCCTGTCCGTACGCGTAGCGGTGCCGGCGGCCCGTTTTTTCCGACACGACGCGGGGCAGTTCCATGCCGCCGGCGAACAGTTGGGTGCGGTCGACTCTGTTCGCCGTTGGATCGATTCGGTAGCGCATGAGTCGGCCCGGCGGGACGGTCGAAAAGCCACCCGCTTCAAGCGCCGACAACGACAGCGAGTCGACGATTTCGCCGTCGGGAAACTCGATGAGGTCAAGCACGATCTCGTCACCGTCGACGAAGGCGTTGATATGGTGAAAACAGAACGTCGCCTCGAACGTCGGATCGGCGACGAGGTCGCCCGTGTCGCGATCAATAACGAGCAGTCGTGTCTGTTGGTCGGGGTTCCAGTCGAGCAGGTCGATTGCGCCCTGTGAGAACGGGTTGAGCGCGCGCCAGACCGAGAGCGTGAGCGGCGACTCGACGAGGAGGACGTGGTCGGCTGTGACGCTGCAGTCATGGATGTAGGCGGGACCGCGGGCGGGAATCGAGGCGAGGCATTCGCGTTGGCGAGAGCCGTCCGGAACCCGATACACGTGGTACTGCGGTCGGATCCCGAACTCGGTCGTAAAACCAACCGTCTCGGTTCGGTGCGGGTCGGCAACGAGGTGGGCCGCCGTCAGCTGTTCGGGAAGGTCGTCATCGAAGCGGAACTCCCCGGTTGTCTCCAGTGTAACGGGATCAAACGCGACCCGTCGGGGGGCTTCGGTGAGTGCGACGAACGTGTCGTCGAGTTTGGCGACATGGACGTTGGTGTTGTCGGTCGGTTCGGGGAGGCCGAGCGATCGCAGTGAGTCGAGGATGCGTCGCCAGCCACGGGTGTCGGTCGCAAACTGGCCGGTGAGGGTTCCCGACTGGGCGTCAGCAAACGCCTCGGTTCGGAGAAATCGGTTCGAGTACCGAACCTCACCTTCATCGAACGCGTAGCGGCGAAGCATCGCCAACCCGTCGAACCAGTGGCTAACGCGGCGGCCGCCGACCGCAAACCGGCCGGGACCGTTGCGGATGAGCGTTCCCGAAAGCCACGACGGAACCGTCCCCTCGACAGGAGGGCGGTGGTCGTTGTACTCGTCGGTCACCGACTGAAAGCCAATTGCGACGGAGGCGGTCACACGTCACCGTTGGAACGGCGTGATAATCAATACTCGGTGGCAGATTGCGTAGGGACACGGCGGAACGTGGAGACGAGACATTTAGGCGCTGCGCACCTACGGCCGACCATGGACAACTCGGCAGCCGAGCGGCACCATCAAATTCATCACGCCGGTCAGACGGCGTTTTCGCAGGATCAAGGGTCGTTCCGAACGAATTTCAATTTCCCAGGACACGCGGTCGACGGGCATGCCGACCACGGCTATGGCCCGCTCGCGACCGTCGTGGAGTCGTTCATGGATCCCGGCACGCTGATCGGCATGCATCAACATACAAACGAGGAGATTATTTCGTGGGTTCCCGCGGGCGTGATGCGTCACGATGACCACGAGGGAAACGAACTCGTCACCGACGGCGACCATCTCATGGTGATGAACAGCGGCCGTGGCTTCTGGCACGCTGAAGCGACCGCTCGCGACGATCCACCGCTCCGAATGCTCCAGATTTTCGTCCGCCCACACAGCCTCTCGTTGGAGCCGCACATTCAACACGAACGCATTGCCGACCCAGTTGCCAACGAGTGGCGACACCTGTCTGGCCCCGAAGGCAGCGAGGCACCGTTGTTCGTCCGCAACGCGGTCGACTGTTTTGACTGCCGGGTCGGCGTCGGGTCGACCGTGTCGCTTCCGGGGCGCGCCGACTGGGACACCTACCTCTACGTGTTCGAGGGGGCAGTCACGCTCGATGCAGGCGGTCGGGATGACGGAGTCGACCTCGAAGAAACCGAAAGCGCCGTCATCACCGCTCCTGCTGTCGACGACACCGACAAAAAAGCTGATAGCGAACTCGACAGCGAAACGGGGGAAAGTGGCATCGATACAGACGACGACGTGTTGGTGACGGCAGTCGAACAGGCGACACTCATCGCGTTCAGTCTTGACCCACACGCACCGATAACGCGACAGGGAACGATTGGTCGGTAGGTGATCGCGACCGTTGGTCGGCCGGAGCGCACAACCCCGGAACACACCGTTTATTTATCCCGGTTGCACAGTTTCGCCAATGAGTAGCGACCAAGATCTCGGCATTACCGAGTCAAAACAGTACAACACGGGCGAGTGGTACGCCGAAGTCGTCCAGAAGGCCGGCCTCGCCAACTACGGCCCCGAGGGAATGAGTGGCTTCATCGTCACTCGCCCGCGTGGCTACGCGCTCTGGGAGTCGATCCAGGCGAACCTCGATGGGAAGTTCAAATCGACCGGCGTCCAGAACGCCTACTTCCCGATGCTCATCCCCGAGAGCTACCTCGAACGCGAAAAGGACGTCGTCGAAGGCTTTGATCCCGAAGTCGCGTGGGTGACCCACGGCGGGCATAACGAACTCGAAGAGCGGCTTGCAGTCCGCCCGACCAGCGAATCGATCATTGCACCCTACATGGCCCAGTGGGTGCGCAGCCACCGCGACCTCCCGCTGCGTGTCAACCAGTGGTGTTCGGTCGTCCGGTGGGAGGCCACCGACACCAAGCCGTTTTTCCGAACCAAGGAGTTCCTCTGGCAGGAGGGCCACACAGCCCACGCGAGCCACGACGAGGCGTGGGACGAAACGATGCTGCGGCTCGATCAGTACGCCTCGCTCTACGAGGATCTGCTGGCGGTTCCCGTATTGAAGGGACAGAAACCCGATCACGACAAGTTCCCCGGCGCGCACACGACGACGACCGTCGAGGCGCTGATGCCCGACGGGAAATCCGTTCAGGCCGGGACAAGCCACCATCTCGGAACCTCGTTCGCCGAGGCGTTCGATATCACCTACGCCGACGAGGACGAAAACAGACAGCCAGCACACACCACCTCGTGGGGGCTCTCCTGGCGCGCACTCGGCGCACTCATTATGACGCATTCGGACGATCAGGGGCTCGTGTTGCCGCCGACGGTTGCGCCCGAACAGGTCGTGATCGTTCCGATCTGGCAAGAAGACACGAAAGAAGAGGTACTCGCCTACGCCGAAGACGTCGCCGAAGACCTCGCAGATGCCGACATCCGGGTCGAACTCGACGACCGCGACGAGCGGAATCCCGGCTTCAAATTCAACGAATGGGAGCTCAAAGGCGTGCCCGTTCGGCTCGAAATCGGGCCTAACGAGGTCGCAGACGGCGAAGTCACAGTTGTTCACCGGCCGGACGGCGAGTCGACCGTCGAATCGCGAGACGGGATCGCCGAGACGGTTCGAGAGCAGTTCGATGCGGTGTACGCGAAGTTGTACGCAGCGGCCGAAACGAATCTCGACGAAAACGTTCGCGAGGCCGACTCGCGCGAGGAGATTCTCGGCACGCTCGGCCGACACGGCGGCTACGTCAAAACGCCATGGTGTGGCGACGAGGCCTGCGAAGAGCCGATCAAGGAACCGCTCTCAGCGGAAATCGTGTTGTGTCCGTTTGATGAGGACGAAACCGTTGGTGACGACGACCACTGTTCGATTTGTGGCGACCAGGCAACGCAAACTGCGTACTTTGCGAAGAATTACTGACCACGCGTTAGCCTAGTTAGCGTTTTCGGAAACACGCTAATCGCGGTGCTCGGTGTCGGTTACAGCCGCTTTTACTGGTTTGCCGCGAGCATACTGTTATCTTCAATTACCTAGTACATATGGGTATGAGTTTAAGGAACCCTTATCCCTCTATCAGTAGGCATTTATTTG
>LKMS01000030.1 GCA_001563965.1 Haloferacaceae archaeon PL-Br10_E2g29
ATCGCGGTCAACCTGCTCGGCGACTGGTTCCGCGATGCACTCGATCCGAACGTCGACAGCACCAACAGAGGGCTCTAAGATGACCACAGACATCCTCCGCATCACCGGACTGACGACTCGATTTTTCACCAGCGAAGGGCAGATCAACGCGGTCACCGACCTCGATCTGACGATCGAACAGGGCGAGATTGTCGGCATCGTCGGCGAGAGCGGCAGCGGCAAGAGCGTCACCGCGCTCTCGATTATGGATCTCGTTGAGTCGCCCGGTGAGATCACGGCCGGATCAGTCCAGTACCGCGATCGCGAGCTGGCAACACAGGTGCGCGAAGACGCCCCGGCTGCGGTCGATGAGGACTTCGTTGATCTGCGGGCGGTCGACGAATCGATTCGAACCGGACTCCGTGGAACGTCGTTCAGTATGATCTTTCAGGATCCAGAAAGCAGTTTCAACCCGAGTCTGACTGTCGGCGAACAGCTCGCTGAGGCTGTCGAGGTACAGCAGCGTGCGAGTTCCCGGCCACGATCCACACGTGCGCGAACCGCCAGCGACGACTACTCGTTCGGGAACTACCTCCTTTCGATGGCGTTGCCCTCGAAACGCTACGTCACCGAAGCGAGTCGCGAGCGGGCGGTCGGGTTGTTGGAACAGGTCGGGATTCCCGACCCTGCACGCCGTGCCGAAGAGTACCCCCACCAGTTTTCGGGGGGGATGCTCCAACGAGCGATGATCGCCCAAGCGCTTGCGGGCGAACCCGACATCCTCATCGCTGACGAGCCAACGACGGCGCTCGATGTGACGATTCAGGCGCAGATTCTCGATCTGCTCGGGGAGATTCAAGAAGAAACCGGGATGACAATTCTGTTGATCACGCACAATCTGGGAGTGATCGCGCGGATGTGTGACCGAGTTGCGGTCATGTATGCGGGCGAAATCGTTGAACGCGGCACGCTCACGGACGTGTTCGACAATCCGGTTCATCCCTACACCACGGGGCTGCTCGGTAGCATCCCAACGCTCGAATCAGGTGGTAACGACCGACTCCAGCCGATCGCGGGCAACGTGCCAAGCCTCCGTGACGAGGAGATGCCGACCGGGTGTACGTTCGCCGACCGCTGTCCCAAGGCGATGGAGGTCTGTCTCGATGCACCGCCCGCGTTTACCGTCGACGACTCGGAAACCCATAGAACGCGATGTTATCTCGTCGACCGCGAGTACAACGAAGAAACGGCGCTCGAATCGACCAGCGCTGACTCGATGAGTGACGCACAATGAGCGACACCAACCTACCACCCACAGAGACCACCTCGACGGCTATCGAGCACGATACAGACGGTGCGACCGACGATCCGCTTGTGTCGGTGTCGGGGCTCACAAAATACTTTGGCACCGACACGGGCCTTCTCGACCGGGTGTTCGGAACCGAAGAGCCACCGGTTCGTGCGGTCGACGGGCTGTCGTTCGATATCTGGCGTGGCGAAACGCTCGGGCTGGTCGGTGAGTCAGGGTGTGGAAAATCGACCGCGGGTGAAACACTGCTTCGGCTTCAAGAACCGACCGGCGGCGAGGTCACGTTTGCCGGCCAATCGGTGTATGAGCTGTCCGGCAGCCAGCTTACCGAATTTCGCCGATCGACAGCGATCGTCTTTCAGGACCCGTTTTCGAGCCTCGATCCACGCATGGAGATCGGCGAAATCGTCCGCCAGCCACTCGATATTCACGAACTTGGCGACCCGGCGCACCGAAACGATCGCGTGCGAGAACTGCTTGACCGGGTCGGGCTGTCTGCCGATCAGTTTGACCGGTACCCACACGAGTTTTCCGGCGGTCAACGGCAGCGAATCGGCATTGCCCGCGCGCTCGCGCTCGACCCAGAGTTCGTCGTCCTCGATGAGCCAACAAGTGCCCTCGATGTCTCTGTCCAAGCGCAGGTGCTCAATCTGCTGTCGGATCTGCAAGATGAGTTCGATCTCACATTTCTGTTGATTAGCCACGACTTATCAGTAATTCGGCAAGTGTGTGACCGGGTTGCAGTCATGTATCTCGGCGAACTCATTGAAGTCGGTCCTGCAGCACAGGTGTTCAACGACCCACAACATCCCTACACGCGGGCGCTCTTGGAAAGCGTTCCGCGAGCGACCAGCACCGAGGCCGACCGCGAAATTACGACCATTTCTGGAGACGTGCCGTCGCCACGAAACCCACCGAGTGGCTGTCGATTCCGCACGCGCTGTCCAGCCGTGATCCCTCCACCGGACTGTGCTCTCGAACAGGCTGCCTACCGGGAGATCCAGACAGTTCGTGAACGAATCGACAACCGGACGTTCACCGCCGCAGATCCGGAGGCCAGTCCGGATGAAGTCGCAGCAAGGTTCTATGATCGGGGGATCAAGCACGACCTGCCGGAACCCCACCGAGGCCGACTCGAACGCGCGTTTACAGCGGTGGCAAAAGGAGAGTTCGAGCGGGCCTCGGCCATGTTGGCTGAGCACTACGAGAGCCTCTGTGAACGCGAGTCGCCACCGCTGGGTGAAGCCGACCACGGCGCTGCGTGTCATCTACCCGATGAGTAACATCTGCGATACACAGAACCGTGTGCGACACGTCGTATTCGTTACTTGATTAGCCGACGAATCGGTACCAGCAGACGGCTGAGGATGCCGGACTCGGATTCCGGTTCGGTGAGCGTCCAGTCGGCTTTTTTCGCCGCTTCTGTAACGCGAACGTACTCCCAGTCAAACAGAGTTGACACCCGCATATCATCATCGCTCGACCCAACATAGACGTGCCGTGCCGCCGGTGTCGTCTCGCAGATCGATTCGAGCGCAAACCACTTATCGCGACCCTTCATGTCGAAATCCTGTCGAAGCTCGTCGTCGGCGACGAGCCGTCCAATCTGTTCGGTGTCGTGGTCGACGATCCCGATTGATCGAGACCAGGTTTGTGCCTCTTCGAACACGGCGTTCGGATCATCGAGTCGGTCGATGGCCGAAAGCGAAAACGCGAGCGTGATTTCTCCAGAGTCGGTCGCATCGTCGTCGCTCATATCGATTGCAGATATCGTGTGTTCGTGTCACTCAAATTTAATTCCTCCACAACGGGAGACGGCCGACTGTTGCCCGTTGCGTCCGTCGGTTTGGGGACGATTCTCTCACCATCGAAATCCGCTTTTGAGACTTTGGCTACTGTGTAAATTCATTTATACGAACAAGCAAAACCGTGCCGAAGCTACGGGATTAGAAGTGTCAAGGTCCAGGTGCGAGAATCGAACCCGCGTCTCAGCCTCCACAAGGCTGAAGGATGGTCCACTACCCCAACCCGGACACGCACCCAAGCGTACTCTACTCGCAAAGAAATACGTTACGACTCGGGGGTTCTGCGGGGTGCCGTGTCATGGGCCGCCGTGATTCCCGTCCAAAGCGGTGGGTTTCCGCGACAGCAACACAGCCCACCGCTGTCGAGCGCGACGTTTTTGTCGCTCGCAGTGTGACTGTAGCGTAGCTGTGGCCATCACGGACAAAATATACGTCAAAAACCACCGCCAACTCGCCTCGCAACTCGATACGCGTTTTCCGAAGAGCGCGTTCGCGGGGGCAACGCTCGACATGTTGTTTACCGGCGATAGCCTCGCGAAACTCGACAGCACGACCCGTGACCGCGTGCTCGATTTCGCCGAGGATTTTCTCGACTGCGACTGCAAATCACATCCCTACTGCGGCTGTGCCGAACGCAAATTCATTCGTTACCTGTTGGAGCTGCGTGCCCAAGGGCTCGGGCCCGACGACATCGTCCACGTCATGGGTGACGACTACATGCTGTATGCGTATTCGGGCGATATTCTCTCGTTTCTCGATCAAGCCGTCAGAACGCTCGAAGCCGCCGAAGCCTTGGCCGATACGGAAAACAGCGGTCGGAGTGGGGAACTTGCCGCGGCAAAACGCGAACTGACTGGATGAAAAGCCCTGTTAGCCGAGTCGAAACGTCGGTTCGTCGCGGTGGTCGCGTTCCTCGTCGAGTGCTTCGAGTTGGATAATCTCTTCCTCGTCGCTTTTCGCCTCCAACTGTTCGTGTAGATGCGTGATGTACGCTTTGTGCTCGTCGAGTTGCTCGCGAAGATGTTCGGCTTCGAGTTCGAGTCGCTCGTGTTCGCGAATGAAGCTCTTCGGAACCTCGACTTTTGGAGGGAAATCGTTTGTTTGCTCGCGTCCAGCCGCCGCAGCCTCCGAGACGACTTCCACCTGTCCGTCATACGCGACGAGCGTGTCGACGTAGTCACGAAACACGGCTGAAAGCGAGATATCCCGTTCTTCGGCGATCTCTCTGAGTGCCTCGAACGAATCCTCATTGACCCGAAACGAGATTGTCTTGTTTTTGTTACCCATTGGAATCCCCAGTATCACTACTCAAACGGCGCGTTACTTAATGATTTGTCAGACGGGGACGTACGCGTCCAGAACCACGGATGAGTCACCAGTCACCAGTGGACGGTTGGCTGTTCGTCGACGAACGCTGTGTTAGTTGATTATTGGAGCGTGTAAAAATACCGACAGTCCGCTCTACGGCTGTGGACTCGACTCGACCGTCGTTGGCGACCCGAGTTCGTCGTCGGCTTCGAGGCTTTCGAGCGCCGTGATCACCGTTTGGGTGTACGCCGAGATGTCCTCGCCGTACTGTTCTCGTGCCATCCGGGCGTACTCGTTGGCCTCGTCGTCAAAACGGTCAATTCGGTCGAGTGTTCGTTCAGCGGTTTCGACGACCCACTGGTCACGCGTTACCGAGTCGACCTCGGTGATCGATTCGGGGCGGATCGAGACGTTGATGTCGCCATCGTCAGTCTCGTAGGTTCGTGGCTTGCCGACGACTGCCACGTAGGCGGGTGCGTCGAGTTCGCGGAGCGCACTTGCGGCTTCGGGTTGGTACTGCCCGGCGTACACGAAGAACGTGCCCGTCGGATCGACGATTCGTCCGCGCCACCACTCGCTGTCTTCGCCGACATCGTCCTTTTCGGTCAGCGTCCCGATGAAAAAGACCCGGTTGGCCTGTTCGCCGGTCGGCAGGAGGAGGTAGACGGGTGCGCGTTCGTCGTCGGATTCTTTGAACGTGTAGCTGGCGTCGTTGAACTCGTCGGCGAAAACGCGACGGGCGACTTCGCGACGAATCGATTGCGTATTTGATTGGCTCATGTTAGATCGACCTCGCTTTGATCAGCACGTTTTCATACTCTGCGGGCCCGTCGAGTTCGGCGAACGCATCGGCCAACACGTACCGGCCAAGCGTCGGGCCGGTGACGCTGTAGTATCGTCCCACGATGTCGGCGCGGATTTCGTCGGCGACGACCGTCGTGTCGAGGGCGTCTTTCGCCATTGTTTTTGCGGCTTCGAGGTCGATGCCGGTTAGCTCCTCGGTGGCTTCTCGGTTGAAAATCACGTCGTGGACAGCGTTTCCATCGTCGATGACAGCCTTGATCCGGAGGTCGAACTCGCCGTCGACCTCGCCGTGTTCGGCACACCGACCGTTTTGCAGCACACGGGTACAGCCCTCTTCGGGACACCGTTTGATCAGGCCGCTGCCCGACTGGACGTCAACCAGCGCGCCTTCGACCGTGTCGCTGTTGTCGCCGACCTCGATCTCCTCGTCGATTTCGGTGATTGTGGTCGTTCGGTTGAGTTTGACCGAGTACCGTCCCTCGTACTCGTCGGTGACGACGTTCGAGAGCCGGTAGCTCTCGCCTTCGTCGAGCTCCTCGAGTTCGCTCGTGGAAAATGAGACGAACTTGATCGTCCCGGATTCGTCGCCCAGCAGGCCGACCTGTGAGATTGAATCGCTTCGGGGCTCCCAGAGGTCAACCAGTTTGACGCGGAGGTCGACCCACTGTTCGTCCGCGTCGATATCGTTGACGAGCACCTCTTCGGTGCCACCGCGTCCGATCTCGTCGCGCTCGATGCCGGCCTCGGCAAGGTAGCTGTTAGTGACGCTGCGTTTTGCCTCATCAACGGGGACTTTGTACTCCGAAACCAGCGTGTTGAGTTTGGTTTCGACCTCGTCTTCGGAGACGTCTAAGTGGTCGGAGAACTGTGCCGCAATCTCGGCTGCGTGTGTCCGCAAGTCTGTCATGGTATCACTGTCTCCGCGGTGTTTTCAATGGGAGACATACGCTGGTTGGTTCGCAATCGTATAAAAGATATGGGAAGGCCGGACTGAAAGTAAAACCACCGGGCCGCAGTCGGTTCGATTCCCAAACGATCCGCAAAGCCGAACCGGGCTGTCGACGATCCCGGCACGCCGATGGCAACGAACCTATAGTCCGGGCGATCCAACGCAGTCTATGGACGAGCGTCTCGAACGGTTCGTGCGCGACCGACTGCGACGCGCCGGCCAGCAGTACGAGCGCACCCGTCGAGCCTACACTTCCGGCAAGAACGAGCGCTCAACTGCGGACGACGACCGCGACACGGACGGTGAGCGTACCGACAGCGCGCCCACCGTCGACGCGCCAACTGACGAGTCCGGACGGGTCAAACTCGTCTGCCGACGGTACGCCGAAAAGCGCGCCGTCGACCTCGATAGCGAAAACCGACCGGCGTGTTTCGAAGCGGACCATCCCGACTGTGTCGGCTGTGTCGAAGACCTCCACGACGGCCGCATCGAAACCTGGTGAGCGCCGGGGACGATGACAACGCTTAGTTCGAGCGCCGTACCTGCAGCGAGCCATCGGCCGTGACGCTCACAAACAGTTCGCGCTTGACGTTTCGGCCCGAAACCGCCGCGGGTTCGGCCTCGCTGACGACTTTCATCAGTTCCGGGGCAGTGTAGTTGACCTTGACTCCCGCCTCGTCGCAGGCGTCATACACCTGTTTTGGGACATCGTACAGATCCGTACCGGCCTCGATGGTGCTTCGAACCGGCGCGGACAACGCCTCCGCGAAGGCGACGGTTTCGGCGGCTTTCTCGATGTTTCCGCGCGCACTGGCTTCGATGTTGGAGACGTTTGCCCGCGACGTCCCGAGTAGATTCGCGATATCCCGCTGTCGAACGTCGCGTTCGCGAAGCGCCAACACCTCGGCCTGCCGGCGGGTGAGGACGTTCGTGTCGGCATCGAATCCGGCTTCTGCAAGCAGTGTGTCGACGTCAACGCCGACCGCATCGTTCTGGTCCTCACCGGAGTCACTCATTGGTGTTCCTTGGGATGGGGGTCGCAAAAAACCACAGACTTCTGTCCACGGGAGGCGATGGGCTATCCGCCCCAGAAGTTCTCGCGGCTGCCCAGTCGGTCGCGGTCGGGTCTTGTCGGCCGTCCGGATTCCTCGCGTTCGTCGTCAGTGGCGGGCTCGGCTTCCTCGCCGTCGGCATCCGCGTCGCCCTCCGTTTCCTCGTCATCAGGCTCCAACGGGAGGCGCTCGACGATCTCTTTCGCCCGGGCGTGGTTCGACAGCACGCGGTCGATCCGGACGATTGCCCGGGCGTCCGGCAGGAGCCCATCAATGAACACAATAAACCCGTCTTCAGTGCGACCGACGCCCGCGCCGCTTTCGTGAATATCGGTGACCTCAACCGTGACCTCTTCACCGGGTTTGACTGGCTGCTGTTTGAGTTCGCGAATCGGCATATCGTAGTGTTGACACCATTCGGCGCCGCTGCGGTCGCCGTAGTGTTGACACCCCATCCCGTTGATTCGCTCCGAAAAGCTCGGACACTCATCCGCCAGTGGACAGTTCGGCATGGCTACCGGTTGTGGGGGGGTCGTCTAAACGCTTCCGCTGGGGCCGCCGTCTGCAACCTGAAACACGCGACTCTTGGCTCCCGAGTGCCTACCCGTGGTATGAACCGGTATGCACCCGAGTTGGCCGTGGTGACCGGCGGGCTGCTCGCCGCGTCGCTCGGGGGGTTTATTCTGTTCTCGCTCGGCGAACTCTACTCGGCCATCGTCGCCAGCGCGGTCGTCGCCTACCCGTTTGCGGCGTACGCTGCCCACACCAGCCGCGACCCGACGGCCGTGTTGCCGCCGCGGCTCGTCGGTGCGCTGGCCGCGCTCGCCGCAGCCATCGTCGTCATCGACGTCTTCCGGCTGTTTCCGCCCACAGTCCGAACCGCACTGTTCGGCCTGTTGCTCGCGCTGGTCGTGTTTCTCCCCGTTGCGGCCTACGGCGTCAGATACGGTGCGGTTCCGGCGTCGGTGCCGGCCGCCCCGGGTGCCGCGGTGACGACGTTCGCGGCGATCGGAATCCTGCTCGCCGGCGTGGTCGCCGCGCCGGTGTATGCGGCGACCACCAGCCTCCTCATTTTTCTCGCGGGCGCGGTGTTTGCGGACGCACGTGGTGGGCTGAGTCGGCGGCGACGCCGCCAGCTCCCGCTTGCGGGGTTGTGCGCTGCGAGCGGCCTCGTCGTCATCGGCATCGTCGCCGGCGGCCCCCTCGATCCGTGGGTGTTCGGTGCAGCCGTCGCCGCCTTCGGGCCACTCGTGTTCTACGGACTGACCGCCGAGTTGGCCGGGTCGGCGTCGCAGTCGGAATCGTGAGTCGGTCGGAATCGCACTCATCCGGGGTCGCTGTCGCACCGCAGTGTCCGCCGATAATGAACCAGCCACAGAGTGACGATTATATACACTCGGCAGCGACATCCAGCCAATGACGAACGATCACGTCACCGCGCTCACCTGCACGCTCTGTGGCGCACGCTACGACCCGACGGAACTGCGCTACACCTGCGAGAACCACGAGGGTGTCGCCGGCATTCTCGAGGTCGAGTACGACGAACGCGTGATCCTCGATCGGTTTTCGGCCGACCTCGACGGCGATATTCCGAGCCAGTGGAAGTACGCCCCGTTTCTCCCGGTCGACACCGAGTGCGACCCGGTGACGCTCGGCGAGGGCGGCACCGACCTGCTTGACGCACCGCAGTTGAGCGTACAACTCGGGGTCAGCGTGCTCGTCAAAGACGACGGGCGCAACCCGACCGGCTGTCTCAAAGACCGTGCCAGTTCGGTCGGCCTCACGCACGCGTCCCAGTCGGGCTACGACACGGTCACCTGTGCGTCGACCGGGAACGCCGCGGCCTCGCTGGCCGGCTATGCCGCCCGCGGCGGGCTTGACTGCCGAATTTTCGTTCCCGCCGGCGCGCCCGAAGGCAAACTCGTCCAGCCGCAGATCTACGGCGCGGACGTGCTGGCGGTCGACGGCACGTACGACGAGGCGTACGACCTCAGCCTCGCAGTCACCGACGTATACGGCTGGTACAACCGAAACGCCGCGATCAACCCGTTTCTCATCGAGGGCAAACGAACCGTGGGTTTCGAACTCGCCGAGCAGTCGGCCGTCCGGGGACAGGTGCCCGACTGGCTCGCCTTTTCGATGGGTGACGGCTGCACTATCGCCGGCGCGTGGAAAGGGTTTCGCGAGTTTTTCGAGTTCGGCTTTGTCGACGACGTGCCCAAGATGCTCGGCGTCCAAGCCGAAGGCGCAGCGGCAATCCACGACGCGTTTCACGAGTGTGAATCGACAGACGAGGTCGAAACACTCGCCGACAGTATTTCGGTGGGTTGCCCCCGCAATACGGTGAAAGCCTGTCGCGCGCTGAGCGACAGCGGCGGCACGGCGGTAACGGTCGCTGACAGCGAGATTCTCGATGGAATGCGACTGCTCGGCGCAACGGAGGGACTCTACGCCGAACCCGCCGGTGCTGCTCCTGTTGCTGGCGTCAAACGGGCGGTCGAAGATGGAATCATCGCGCCCGACGAGACGGTCGGTATCGTCTCGACCGGCATGGGACTCAAAGACACTGCGGGAGCAGCACAGGCGACTGACGGCGCCACCGAAATTGCGCCGTCGCTTTCAGCGGTCGAGGCGTTGTACTAAGTGTTAGATACGCTGCTTACAGAAACTCACGGACGTCCGAGTACCACATATCGTGGTGGTCGACCGCCCCGATTCGGTCGGCGATATCGACCGCCAGCGCGTGCCAACAGCGCTGGTCGGGATCGGTCGGATCGAGGTTGTACTGGCTGTCCTTGCAGGTACAGCTGCCGTCTTCGACCAGATACTCCTCGTCGTGGCCGACGACGACGGTAAAATCGCGGTAGCGCTTGACCCGTTGTTCCGAAACCGCGTCGATCGCGCGCGAACCGCGGTCACCGTGGATCGCGAGAATCGCGGACACGATATCCGGGCGAAGCTCGCCAGATCGCTTAAGCGCCGTACGCCAGTCGTCGATCTCGCTCACACCGGTTCTTCTCGGAGCGCCCCCAAAGCAGGTTCGGTGTGCTTTTTCGCCCCCCGCCCATCGACCGGGTATGGACTGCAGCGAGGGCGGCGTCGTGATCGACGTCGAAACACCCCGAGACGGCGCGAGCGAGGGCAGCGGCGACGGCGTGTTTTTCAATCCGACGATGGAGCTCAATCGTGACATCACCGTCGCCGTACTGCGGGCGTACCGCGAGCGCGAGCCACGGGCAACGAGCTATCTCGATGCGATGGCCGCCTCCGGCATTCGGGGGGTTCGCGCGGCTGCCGATGGGTTCGAGGTGACCTGCTGTGACACCGCCCGTGACTCCGTCGACCTCGCAGAAAAAAACTTCGCGCGCAACGACCTCGCGGGCCGCGTCGAACACCGTGACGTCAACGCCCTCATGCACGAGGAACCGTTCGACATCGTCGACATCGACCCGTTTGGGACGCCAATGCCGTTTGTCGACAGCGCCTTTTCGTCGACGCGGAACCTCGTCTGTGTGACCGCAACCGACACCGCCCCGCTCTGTGGCGCACACCTCAACAGCGGCACGCGAAAGTACAGCGCGGTTCCCCGCAACACCGACTACCACCCCGAAATGGGGTTGCGAACGCTCGTTTCGGCGCTTGTCCGTACCGCCGCCCGCTACGACGTGGCCGCACGGCCGATCTGCTCACATGTGAGTCGGCACTACGTGCGCACCTATCTCGAACTCGACCACCGCGCCACCGCGGCCGACTCGTTGCTCGAAGAACTGGGATTCATTCATCACTGCGAGGACTGTTTGCACCGCGACCGCGAGTACGGCTGGTATCCCGAGTCGGTACCGGCGTCGTGTCCGGCCTGCGAGAGCAACCGCGTCGTCACCGCCGGGCCGATCTGGCTTGGGCCGGTTGCCGACAGCGAGTTCACCGAGTCGGTTCGCCAGAACCTGTCGGCCGACATGGGAACCGTTTCGCGCGCCGACCGCTTGCTGTCGACGGTGGCGACCGAACTCGACACGCCAACACATTACGATCAACACCGGCTCTGCAAGCAGTGGGGCGTGCCCGCCAACGCAATGGACGATTTTCTGTCCGATCTCCGCGCAGCCGGCTACGACGCCTCGAACGCCCAGTACAGCGGCACCGCGTTCAAAACCACTGCGAGCGTCGCGGAGATTCGTGCGGCTGCCGCGCCCGAGCCCGACGCGTAGGGTGGCACAGCCGAACAGTACCGCAGACTGACTCACTTGCCGACCGACAGATTGCAACGTTTTTCGCTCCCCCGGCGTACTAGTCGGTGTGCACTCCGAAACGAGATCGCCGCTCGAGATGGCCAAAGCGGTCGTTTCGATCGCCCAACACAAGCAGATCACGTTCCTTGCGGCGGGCGTCGCCTACTACGCGTTCGTCTCGTTGATTCCGGCGTTGTTGTTGGGTATCGTCGCCGCAACAACGGTCGGCGGAGCCGTGCTTGCGGACCGACTCATCGCGCTCACCGGCGACTTTCTGACCCCGGCGGGCCAGGACGTGATTACCGGCGCGGTCGCCGAAACGCCGGGAGCAGGCGGCGCAACCGTCGTGGGAGGCGTATTTCTCATCTGGGGCGCACTCAAGGTGTTTCGCGCGCTCAACACCGCGTTTCTCATCGTCTACGACCAAACCGAAACCGCGGATTTGCTCGGTGAATTGACCGACGCCGCACTCGTCAGTCTCGGTGTCGGCGGCGGGTTTCTCGTCATGATTGGTGTCGGCACCCTGCTTGCGGCGCTGCCACTGGGGCCGCTTACCTGGTTTGTCGGTGTTTTTGGCCTTCCGGTCATGTTGACCGTCTGTTTTCTGCCGATGTATCACCGGTTTCCGAATCCGCCGGTTCCGCTCACGCGGGCGCTCCCTGGCGCGGCGGTCGCGGCCGGCGGCTGGACGGTGTTGCAGGCGGGCTTTCAG